>DATITT010000359.1:0-16182 GCA_035467435.1 Arthrobacter sp.
GCGTGTTCGATCGCGTTGTTGACGCTTTCCAGCCGGATCCGCTCGCCGGGTTCCGATCCGGGGACCGGGTTGGGCATGTTGGCGCAGTCACCGATCGCCACCGTGGTGCCGTCCGAGGCCAGCGCGAAGCGGTCCACCACGATTCCGTTGTCCACGGTGAGGCCGAGCTGTTCGGCCAGTTGCGTGTTGGGGATGACCCCGATGCCGACCAGCACGATCTGCGCGGGCAGCACGGTGCCGTCCTGGAGTTCAACGCCGGCCACGGCGTTGCGACCATCGCCAGGGGCGCGGTCCGCGGTGAAGCGCCGGGCGCTCGTGTTGAGCCGGATGTCCAGGCCGCGTGCGCGGTGGGCCTGCAAAAAGTAGTCGGCGGTTTCCTCGCCGACGGCGCGGCCCACCAGCCGCGGGCCGAATTCCAGCACGGTGACGTTTTTGCCCATCTTCTGCAGGCTGGACGCGGCTTCGAGGCCGATGAACCCGCCGCCGATCACCACGACGTCCTGCGCGTCCCCCACCCGGGCCTTGAGCGCCAGGGCGTCGTCAGCGTTGCGCAGGTAAAGCACGCCGTCGAGGTCACCGCCCTCGATCTCCAGTTTCCGGGCGCGGGCGCCGACGGTAAGGGCGAGGCGTTTGAAGGGGAACTGTTTGCCCGAGGAGGCATGGGCAACGCCCGAGCCGTCCGCTTCCTTCTCGATCCTGACGATGTATTCGCCCTTGACCAGCTCCACGTTGTGGTCGGCCCAGTAGTCGTTGGAGCGGAAGATCAGGGATTCGCTCTCCACCGTGCCCTGCAGGAACTCCTTGGACAGGGCCGGGCGCTGGTAGGGGCGGTGGTCCTCGTCGCCGAGCAGGGTGATGTGCTCGTCGAAGCCGAGCGCCCGCAGGGAAACGGCGAGCTGGACGCCGGACTGGCTGGCGCCGATGATCAGCAGGCCCGTGCGGGTGGTGCTCTCCGGCTGCGCTGCGGCGCCGGCGGACGGCTGCTTGGCCGCGGCAACATGGGTGCCCATCACTACACCTGGGTTTCCGGGGTGGTGACGAACAGTTCCAGCTCGTCGGTCAGGCGGAGCTGGCAGGACAGCCGGGAGTTGTCCTCGCGGTCCACGGCGGTGCCGTAGAGCATCTCGTCCTCCATGTCCTCCATCGGCGGGAGCTTCGAAAGGCAGTCCTCGCGGACAAAAACGTGGCACGTGGCGCAGGACAGCGAACCGCCGCATTCGGCCACGATGCCGGGGACGCCATTGCGCACCGCGGTTTCCATGACGGAGTCGCCGGGATTGCCCTGGACGTCGCGGACGCCGCCCTCGGCGTCGGTGAAATGAACCGTTGGCATTGGTTCTCCGTGGGGTTGAAGTCGGAAAGTTGGCAGAAGGGGCAGAGTCAGATGAACTGGCGGCCGCCGTCGACCACCATGGTCTGCCCGGTGTAATAGGAACTGTCCGGCCCGGCCAGGAACAGCGCCGCGCCCACAATGTCCTCGGGCTGGCTGGCCCGCTTGATCGCTCCGCGGTCCACACCGTAGTTCTCGGCGTTCTCCATCAGCCCGTAGCTGGCCTCGGTGAGGGTGAAGCCGGGGGCGATCGCGTTGACCGTGATCCCCCGCCGGCCCAGTTCCTTGGCCATTACCCGGGTCAGGGCCACCACCCCGCCCTTGGAGGCAACGTAGTGCAGCCACTGCTCCGAGCCGCTGAAGATCGTGGCACTGGAGAGGTTGATGACGCGCCCGCCCTCGGGCAGGTACGGGCTGGCCGCCCGGGTCACAAGCCAGGGTCCCTTGAGGTTCACGTTCATCACCAGGTCCCATTCGGCCGGATCGATGTCCTCGAACGGGCTGCGGGTCACCCCCGCATACACCGCGGCGTTGTTCAGCACGACGTCGATGCTTCCGTTGCCGAAGTCCGCGCAGCTTTTCGCGAGGGCCTCGGTGGAGTCGACGCTCGTGACGTCGGCGTGGAAAGCGGCCGCGTCGGCCCCGGTGTCGAGGACCAGCTTGACCGTTTCCTCGGCACCTTCGAGGTTCACATCCGCCACCGCCACGCGGTAGCCGCGGCGGCCGAAGCCGAGCGCGAACGCCCGGCCCAGCCCGCCGGCGGCACCGGTGATCAGGACGGTGCGGGCCGGTTGGCCCGTTTGGCCGGCCGGTTCCGCCTGCCCGGCACCGTCATATTCCGCAGCAGGCATATTCGGGTCAGACATGGCTGTGGCTGTGTGCGCCGGGCCCGGCGACCTGCAGCTCCGGATCCCCGGCATCGGGAATCAGCGCGTCGAGGATCTGGACGGTGCCCTTGGTCCCGTCCACCCGCAGCCGCTGTCCGGTCTTGATCGTGGTGGAGGCCGAGCCGGTGCCGGTCACGGCCGGGAGTCCGTATTCGCGGCAGACGATCGCCGCGTGGCTCATCATGCCGCCGATGTCCGTGACCGTGGCCTTGATCTTGCCGAAGATCGGCCCCCAGGACGGCGCCGTGACAGTGGCGACGAGGATCTCGCCCTGCTGCACCTCGGAGAGCTGGTCCGCGTCGGTGACCACACGGGCCAGGCCTTCGACGACGCCCGGGGAGGCTGCCATGCCGCGCAGACCTCCGCCTTCCACCGCTTCGCCGGCGCCCAGCCACTGCTGGACCTGCTCGGTGGTGATGCCCCAGAGCATCCGGGTGAAGGGTTCGGTGATGATGTCCGGCGGGGTGTTCAGCGCCGGGGCGGGCCGGGCGGTCTTGAGCGCGTCCACGATCCCGCGGCGGCGTTCGATCTCCTCCGGCCAGTAGTCCGGTCCGATCGGTTTGGCGCCGACGCCCCAGCCGGTGACCAGGTCGAAGAGCGCGTCGCGGACCTCATTGCGGCCCAGGTAGAGCAGGTCGTCCGGTTCGGTCCAGAAACCCTCGGCCTGCATCATGCGGCTGAGTTCACGGATCTTGCGCCAGAAGACGCCCATGGTCCAGTGCTCGATGTAGAAGTTGTGGTTCTCCACGTACGGGTAGGCGGTGGCGGCGAGTCCGCGCTTGGCGTCGAACAGTGCCTGGTTTTCGCCTTCCAGCAGGTCCCGGTATTCCTCGATAATGCGGTCACGTTCGATGATCAGGGCCTCGGTCGGACGCATGATTTCCTGGCCCTCGTCCACGCGGCGGATGTAGTCCGCGATGTAGCCGAGCGGGATTTCCTGGTGCTCGTTCCAGTACTTGTCGTGGCCGTAGAAGCCGTTGCCCACGGTGAAGTTGAACCACGGATCCTTGGCGGCCTCGTACTGGGCCGTCCAGCGGTCCCCGCCGGGGGCCGCGGCGATGGCAGCCAGGGTGGCGTCGACGTCGTCCGTGTTGCCGAAGTGGGACTGGAGTCCGAGTTCGACGGCGAGCTTGGCGAGCTGCTTAAGCTCGTCATCGGGCCGGAAGAGTTCCATGTCCACGCCCTGCACCATGGTGGCGATGGACTGGTCCGGGATGTTGGGGAAAACCCACTTGCAGAAGTTGAAGAAGTCCAGGTAGGCGATGTAGCCGAGGTTGAGGAACTCGAAGTGGTACTGCCAGTTCTGGTACGCCAGCTGGATCAGGCGGTCGTAGCTCTCCAGCAGCTTCTCGGAGCCGTCCTTGCCCTTTCCGGAGAGGATGTCCTCCATCGGGACCACGTCCGGGAGCTTGGGGAAGGAGATGGATTCCATCTCGTCGATGGTGCCCTTGACCTTGACGTGCCACTGCTTGAGGAGCTGTTCCCAGTTCTGGAAGTAGTGGCCCACGCGCTGCTCGAACAGGGGCACCCGCGCGGCGATCTGGTCCTCCGGCACCGGGATGGGCGACATGTAGAGGTAGCCGAGGTGGATGCGGAACTCGATGCCGTTGGCGTTGGGGATCATCAGGTGCCGGGCGTTGTACTGGCCCAGGCACTTGACCGCGAATTCGCCGCCGATGGTCTCGAAGGGCTTGAACACGGTGGGCCAGTGCTGGCTGTCGCAGAACCAGAATTTGGCGTCTTCCTGCTCCTTGAGCTTGTCCTGGAAGACCAGGTAGTACGGGTAGATCTTTTCCCAGCCCTCGGCGCCGGCGGGGACCGCGAGCTCGGAGGGTTTGGGGAAGGACTTCAGGGACATGGCGGTCCTTTCAATACGGGCTCGGCGTTGAGCCTGGGTGACGGAGCGGACGGGCGGGTCAAGAACTTCCTAGAAGGTGGGCTTCAGCGGCGCGGGGCTGAAGCCGCTGAAGTAGCCGCCGGCGGCCGCCGAGGACGGGACGACCGGCTTGGAGGAGTGGACGGTTTCCGGGCGGGACTGCAGCAGGAGCAGGTTTTCGCCGTCGGGCAGGTCCGCGTCGAGGGCCCATTCGATGTCCTGCGGGCACTTGTAGTGCTTTTCGGCGCGCTTGGCCATCTGCGCGACGGCGGTGAGTTCGGCGTCGGTGAGGCTGCGGCGGCCGCGGCGTTCGGCGTCGACCTCACGCTCGACGAGGCCGCGGACCCCGGCGACGGGGATCAGTTCGGCGTGCTTGTCGCCGAGGTGTTCGTTGATGACGGTCAGGGTGACCTTGTCCAGCATGATGTTGTCCGGGGTGACCTGGCCCGAGACCACCATCTCACCAACCCCGTAGGAGGAGTCGATGGTGATCTTCGAGCGGTCGCCGTTGGTGGGGTCCATGGTGATCGCGACGCCGGAGACGCGGGCGTTGACCATCTTCTGCACCACAACGGCCATCGAGAGGCCCTCGTTGGGGATGTTGTTCTTGAGCCGGTAGATGATGGCGCGGGAGGTGAAGAGCGAGGCCCAGCACTGCCGGATGTGTTCGGTGACGGCCTTGACGCCGTCGAGCCAGAGGTAAGTGTCCTGCTGGCCGGCGAAGGAGGCGTCCGGCAGGTCTTCTGCGGTGGCGCTGGAGCGTACGGCTACCGGAACGGGAGCGTCGAAGCGGGACATCAGGGCCTCGTAGGCGCCCACGGTGAGCTCGCGCATGGTTTGCGGCACCACGCGGGAGCAGATGTCCCCGCGGATGGCGGCGGAGACCTTGTCCACCTGGCCCATATCCTCGGGGTCCAGATCGGCGAGGAGCTGGTGGATGTGCCTGGTGATGCCGGCTTCCTCCATGAAGGCGTCGAACTGGGCCGTGGTGACCACGAATCCGGGCGGGACGGGCATGCCGGCGGAGGTCATGGTGACCAGGGAGGCGCCCTTGCCGCCGAGGTTCTCGAGCTTCGGCTCGATGCCGCCGTCGAAGAACTGGATGTATTCGTTGCTTTGCATATTTCTCAGGCCTTCCAGCTGACGGGGACGGTCTCGGGGACGCGGAACGAGAGGTTTTCACGGAAGGTGGTCGCTTCCGGCTTCTCCAGCTGCAGCTCCGGGGCGAGCCGGGCCACTTCCTCAAGGGCGATTTTGGCCTGGAGCTTGGCGAGCATATTGCCCAGGCAGTAGTGGATGCCGAATCCGAAGGAGAGGTGTTCGCGGGCGTTGGAGCGGGTGATGTCGAAGTCCTCGCCGGCGTCGAACTTGTCCTCGTCGCGGTTGGCGGAGCCCATCAGGAGCAGCAGCTGCGCACCCTTTTCGATCGGGACGCCGCCGACTTCGGTGTCTTTGAGGGCCTTGCGCCGCCAGCCGACGATCGAGCCGGCGTAGCGGAGGACCTCGTCGATGGCTGCGGGGATCTTCTTGGGGTCCTCGACGAGCTGCTTCCACTGCTCGGGGCGGGCCAGGAGTTCGCGGAGCGCGTTGGAAATCAGCGTGGTGGTGGTCTCGTGGCCGGCGAAGAGCAGGCTGTAGAGGACTGAGGCGATCTCGTGGTCGGAGATCTCGGCGCCTTCCTCCTGCGACTTCACCAGGTCCGCGGCGAGGTGGTCACCGCCTTCCTCGTGGGCCACCTTGACCAGGCGGAGGCATTCCTGCCAGTACTCGACGAGGTTGTGGGCGTGCGGGATCTGTTCCTCATCGCTGAGGTCGCCCCAGGTCATCGCGGCGCGGGAATCGCTCCAGCGCTTGAAGGTGTCCACCTGGGAAACGTCCGCGCCGATCAGGGTGAGGATGGTGATGGTGGGGACGTCGTAGGCGAGGTCTTTGACCATGTCGCCGCGGTGTTCCGGACGGGCCAGCATGCGTTCGAGCAGTTCGACGACGTTCTGCCGGATGAAGGGTTCCAGCGCCTTGTAGCGGCGGGGAGTGAAAGCCTTCTGGACCACGGCGCGGATGCGGGTGTGCTCCGGCGGGCGGCGGGCGGACAGGCCGGAGTAGGCGGTGAAGCCGCCGTCTTCCATGATCTTCTTCGCGGCGGCGCCGCGTTCGCGGACCGGGGCCTGGGCGTTTTCGCTGGAGAAGGTCTCCCAGTCCTCGAAGACGGCCTTGATGTCGTCATAGCGGGAGACGACATACAGGCCGACCCGCTCGTCGAACATAACGGGCTGCTCGGCCCGGAGTTCGGCGTAGGCGGGGAAGGGATCCTTCATCTGGAACGGCTCGTAGCCGTGGTGCCCGGCGGGGGCTTCGGCGCCGTGGCCAAAGGGACACTGGCCGGCCGTTTCAGTCGACGATGACATCGGGGCTCCTTGGTTTTCGGTCCCGCCGGCAGCGGCGGTGCATGCCGGGGGTTCTTATTTCCCAGTGTGGCCCCGATCACTCCCGGAGGGCAGGACCTTCTTCCACTGAGTGGAAGCCAATTGTTTTCCCCGCTCGGGCCGGCATGCGGTTCAGTCCGTGCCGGCGATGTGGCTGCCCAGCAGTGTTTCCAGCGGGATCCGGGCCGTGGCGCGCTCAATCTGGGCGGCGATGCCCCGCAGGACCGGCAGGTGCCGGGTCATCGTGGCGGCCTGGCTGGTGGGCAGCACCAGGCCGATCGAGGCGCCGATCCTGCCGGTGTGGAAGACCGGGACGGCGATCGAGCAGGAGCCCAGCCGGACCTCCTCCAGGGTGGTGGCATAGCCCTGTTCGCGGATCTGGGTCAACTCCGCGGCCAGCTTCTTGGGGTCCACGTGGGTATGGGCGGTGTGCCGTTCCAGTTGCCGGTTCAGGTAGGCATCCCGGACCCAATCCTCCTCGAAGGCCAGGATGACCTTCCCGACGGCGGTCGCGTGCATGGGCAGCCGGCCGCCGACCCGGCCAGCGCGGGGCACCCGCTTGGAACCGTAGACGCGGTCGATGTAGAGCACCTCGTGGCCGGCCCGGACCGCCAGATGGGCGGTTTCGCCGGTGAGCGAGAAAAGGTCCTGAATGTAGGGCCGGGCCGCGTCTCGGAGCTGCCGCCCGGTGTTCTGGGCCAGCTCCCAGAGCCGGATGCCCAGCTGGTAGCGGCCGTTCGGCTCGCGGGAGAGGAATCCCCAGTCGGTGAGTTCGTTGACCAGGCGGTGGGCTGTACTCAGCGGCAGCCCGGATTTTTCGGCGATATCGGTCAGGCTCAGGGCTCCCCGGGACTTCTCGAAGGCCTCGAGGATGGACAGGACCTTCGAGGTCACGGTCCTGCCGGGTTCGCGGCTGCCGCCGGCCATCCTGACCTCCTTGTCGCGGGCTTGTTGCGGGCGCATTCCTTGCGGCCACAAGACCCGGTGACCGCCCGGAATTGAGTCTAGTCCGGGCCGGACTTAACGGACTCCGGGCCGGCTCCACGACGGACTCCGGCCCGGCGCCCGCCACGGCGGTGTCACCGCCACCGGGCCGCGCGGAGGCCGGGGTCAGCCCAGGTGGACGACGGGGGCGTCGCCGTCCGTTCCGGTGAACTTCCTGCGGTCAATGTTGATGAGCAGCAGGGCGATTGGGGCGATCAGGGTCGCAACGCCCGCGGCCCAGAGGAAGACCATGGAGTAGCCGGCGGAGAGCGCGGCCAGCGAGGCGCCTCCGGCCGTGGCCGCGGCGGCGATGGTGCTGAACAGGGCGATGCCCAGGGAGCCGCCGATCTGCTGCGAGGCGTTGACCAGGGCGCCGGCCACGCCGGAATCGTCTTTGTCCACACCGAACAGGGCGAGGTTCTGCATCGGTGTGAAGACCATACCCAGCCCGACACCCAGCAGAAGCAGTGCCGGCAGCATGTTGACGAGGTAGCTGCCCTCGGCGCTGACCTGGGTGAGCCACAGCATGGCCGCCGCCATGAAGACCGGCCCCACGGCCGTCGGGATCTTTGCCCCCAGTTTCGGCAGGTTCTTCGCGACCAGCCCTGCCGTAATGATCAGCGCCACCGTCATGGGCAGCGACGCCAGACCGGCGAGGAACGGCGCGAAGCCGAGCACGATCTGGATGTAGAAGTTGATGAACAGGATGCCGCCGATGAGCACCGCGCCGGACAGGAAAGCGGCCAGGAAGGCCGCACCGCGGTTCCGCTCGGTGGCCACGCGCAGCGGCAGGAGCGGGTGCTGGACCTTCCGTTCGACGACGACGAACAGGACCATGAGCACAACGCCGGCGGTGATGAAACCCCAGGCTTCGGGTGCGTCCCAGCCGTGCTCCGCGTTGGTGAAGCCGTAGACGAGGGACCCCAGACCCAGGGCTGCCAGAATGACCCCGGGCCAGTCGTACTTGGTGGATCCCTGCGCCTTGCTTTCACTGACGAGTGACCACACGCCGACGAGCGCGATGACGGCGATCGGCACGTTGACGAAGAAGCACCAGCGCCAGCTCACGTGTTCGGTCAGGAACCCGCCCAGCAGGAGACCGACGGCGGCACCGACACCGGTGATGGAGCCGAAGATCGCGAACGCCGTGCCGCGGTCCCTGCCGCCCGGAAAGGCCACGGTCAGGAGGGCCAGGGCAGCGGGGGCCAGCAGCGCGGCGCACAGCCCCTGCAGGGCGCGGGCGCCGATCAGCTCCCACGGCTGCTGTGCGATGCCGCCGATCAGGGAAGCGACGGCAAAGCCGACGGCGGCCACGATGAAGGTCCGCTTGCGGCCCCAGAAGTCCGCTATCCGGCCGCCGAGCAACAGGAAGGCGCCGAAGGCCAGGGCGTAGGCCGTGACCACCCAGGAACGCGTCGAGTCGCTGATGCCCATCTCGATCTGGAGACGCGGCAGCGCCAGGTTCACGATGGTGCCGTCCAGTACCACCATGAATTGCGCGAGGGCCAGGAATACCAGCGCCCACCAGCGGCTTTTGGGCCTGCTCCCCGGTTGTACCCCTGCATCTGCCAACTGTGTTGCCACGCCCATGTCCACCCTGCATAGTAATTATACTTATGTAAGTATAATTACTATGCAGGGGTGCTTGGGAACGGTACTGACGGTGATTTGGGTTACTCGGGCTCCGCGAGGATCGAGGCGAGTCGCTGCAGGGCCGGCAGGCTGGCTGCGATCTGCTCGCATTCTTCCGGCCGCAGCCGGGAACTCGCTGAGCCGAGCGCAGCCGCCCACGCGCCCTCCAGGAGCGCCTTGATCCGCTGGGCTTCCGCGGTGGTATGGAGGGTGACGTAGCGCTTGTCAGCGGCGTCGCGGGTGCGGGTAACGAGGCCCGCGGCGACCAGCTCGCGGAGCTGGACGCTGACGTTGCTGAACTGGCGGCCAAGACGGGTGGCGACTTCCGCGACGGTGATGCCGGGGTGGCTTTCGATGACCCGAAGGATCTCCAGCACGCCGTTGGACAGCGGCCGGACGCCGGTGTCATTGAGCGATTTTCGGAGCACATCGGAGGAAATGTCGATCACTGCGACGGCAAGGGCGCGCTGGTCCACAGCCTTCGCCGGTCCGTCATTTGCGCCAACACTTACCATTCCATAAGCATAGGCTTCGGGCTGGACCAGCCTCTCCAGCGCCCTCAAATGTCGGCGGAACAGAACTGCCAAGGGGCAGCAGACGACGGGTCCGTGACCGCCGCCTTGCCCTAAACCGTTTCGCGCCACGGACGGCACTGGCATGCTTGGGAGGTGACATCGATCTCGACGGAAAATCAACGGACCGCGCTCAGTTGGAAGCTGGTTCCGGCGGTGCTTGTCTCGGCGTCCGCAGTGCTGCTGTTTGGCGTCGAGAATGACCTCTTTGGCTACGGCATGCTTGCCGTGGGCCTGGGCGCGGCGGCTCTGATCGACCGCGGGTTGATGCGGCACCTCGCCCTGATCGCGGCGGGAATGGTCATCATCAGCCTGGTTCCGCTGAACGCTGATTTGAGCCTCCAGCACATGGTCCTCATGGGCGGTGCCCTCGCCCTCGCCGTGCTGGTGCCGTGGCTGGTGTCGCGGTTCGTCTACGGCGAGGACATCATCAAATTTCCTGTGAACACCGGCCGTAAATGGCCGTTGACCGCGAGGCTGTACCTGATCGGCGTGGTCCTGCTCGGATACCTCATTCTTCCCTTTTACTTGATCAGCACCGGGGTCTACCAGAACTGGCCGGACGCATCCGACCCGACCATTTTTTGGCGGCTCTTTCTCGGAGTGAACGCTGTTGGCATCTGGGACGAGCTGTTCTTTATCTGCACCACGTTCGCACTGCTGCGGCGGCACTTCCCGGACTGGCTGGCCAACATCCTGCAGGCCGTGATCTTCTCGTCATTCCTTTGGGAGATCGGGTACCAGGCCTGGGGGCCGCTGCTGACGTTCCCGTTCGCGCTGCTGCAGGGCTACACCTTCAAGCTGACGAAGTCCCTCACCTATGTCGTGGCAGTGCACCTGACCTTCGACTTCGTGCTGTTCCTCGCGCTGGTGCACGCCCACAACCGCGACTGGCTGCCGATCTTCCTGTACTGAGCCCCCGTTGGCTGGGAAGGTCGGCGAGCGGCTCACCCTTGTCAGTGATGGGGAGCGCGGCCCCTTCCGCATCCGCACCGTGGATCTGATCGAACCGCTGCTATTTCGATATGAGGTGCAGGGCGTGGTCGCGAGCTCGAAACGCGCAATTCCACCAGCCCGGCCCTCACACCGTCGGTGCCAGCTCGGCAGCAGGCACGACGACGGCCCCGGTCGCCGTCGAATCGGGGTTCAGCATCCAGCCGACCCGCTTGGCGGCGTTGAGCACCACCACGCTTTCCACGAGCTCGATGCCGGGGATCCGCAGCTGGAGGGCCTGCTCGGCGTTCAGAACATCCGCCAGGGAATGCAGCCACATCAGGATCACAAAGTTGGTGCGGCCGGTGGTGGAGGCGCTGAGCCGGATGTTCCGGAAGGTGCGCAGCTCGGCAGCGGCGGCCTCATGCTGGCCGGCCGGAACGTTGGCGAACCACTGGCAGGTCACGGGATATCCCGAGTATTTCTGCGCGACTTCACACCGGAACGAGAGCACCCGGCTGGCCAGCACACGGTTCAGCTGCCGCTGGACCGTGGCCGGGCTGCGACCCAGCGCGCGGGCGATGTCCGCGGCCGCCGCACGCCCGTCCCTGGCCAGGAAGGGGATCAGGTCCAGGTGGCTCTGCGGCAGCGGCGCACCCTGGTTTCCGGCCGGCGCCAGGCCGGAGGCCTCGGGCCCGGCCAGCGTCTGGAGCGCCGCTTTTTGTGACTTGTCCAGGACGTTCAGCCGCCACGCGTAACCGCCGGAGTGCAGCCGCGTGCACAACGATGTCTGGTACTTGGTGAGGCCAGGGATCTTCCTGAACTGGGGCATCACGTGGCCGCTGAAGTGGGCCAGGGTGGGCGTGATGACCGTCAGCATGAGGTCACGGTTACTGGCGGCCTCCTCCACCGTGACCACTTCCGGGATGGCCGCCAGCGCGGCCGTGACGCCGTTGCGCAGCGGCATTTCGCAGTCCACGTCCACGAGCGCCAGGCACATCTGCTTCGGATCGCCCATCAAATGGGCGGTACTCCACGCGACGCCGGAGGCCTTCAGCCGGTCCCAGCGGGCAGCCAGGGTGGTGGCGTGGGCACCCAGGATTCCGGCGGCATCCGACCAGCTGATCCGCGGCGCAATCTGCAATGCGTTGATCAGCCGAAGGTCTTCCTCACTGATATCCACGGGACCTCTTCCGTCTCTGCATGATTCCTGTTCCGACCATCATATTTTTGCATTTTTCCAGCCATTTTTCTGTGTGTGACTGCAGTCACTCCACAATTGGTGCTAATACTTACCAACCGTTCGGGAAGAGGGAACATATGTCGGTCACCGCCGATGCGAAGGAACTGCACAGCCACATCACCCGGCTGCGCCACGAGCTGCACCAGGAGCCGGAGATCGGCCTGGCCCTCCCCCGCACCCAGGACAAAGTTCTCAAAGCCCTCGACGGCCTGCCGTACGAAATCACCCTCGGCGAGACCACGACGTCGGTCACCGCGGTCCTGCGCGGCGGCGCACCGCACATGTCGGCCGAGAAACCCGTTGTCCTGCTGCGCGCGGACATGGACGGCCTGCCTGTCCAGGAGCGCACCGGCGTCGACTTCTCCTCCAGGGTCGACGGCGCCATGCACGCCTGCGGCCACGATCTCCACACCTCGATGCTGGCCGGTGCCGCCACCCTGCTGGCTGAACGCCGCGGGCAGCTGGCCGGCGACGTCGTCCTGATGTTCCAGCCGGGCGAGGAGGGCTACGACGGCGCCGGGCACATGATCCGCGAAGGGGTCCTGGACGCCGCGGGCCGCCGCGCGGACGCCGCCTACGGCATGCACGTCTTCTCCTCGCTGGAGCCGTACGGCCAGTTCGCCACCAAGCCGGGCGTGATGCTGAGCGCCTCGGACGGGCTGTTCATCACGGTCCTGGGCGCCGGCGGCCACGGCTCCGCCCCGCACGCGGCCAAGGACCCGATCACCGCAGCCGCCGAGATGGTGACCGCGCTGCAGGTCATGATCACCCGGCAGTTCAACATGTTCGACCCCGTAGTCCTGACCGTCGGCGTCCTGCAGGCGGGCACCACCCGCAATGTCATTCCCGAATCGGCGCGCATCGAGGCGACCGTCCGGACGTTCTCCCACGCCTCCCGCGAACGGATGATGGCCGCCGTCCCCATGCTCCTGAAAGGCATCGCCCACGCCCACGGCCTGGAGGTGGATGTCGAATACCGCGGCGAATACCCGCTGAGCATCACGGACGAGAACGAGACCCTCACCGCGGAGAAAACCATCCAGGACCTGTTCGGGGAGTCCCGGTTGACCCGCTGGGCCACCCCCCTCAGCGGATCCGAGGACTTCTCCCGGGTCATGGCGGAGGTGCCCGGCACCTTCATCGGTCTCAGCGCCGTCGCACCGGAAGCGGACCACACCGAAGCCGCATTCAACCACTCCCCGTATGCCACGTTCGACGACGGCGTCCTCGCCGACGGTGCGGCGCTTTACGCCGAGCTGGCCATTGCCCGGATCGCAGCACTGGCTGCCGCCGGCACCCCGACGTCCCCCGCTTCCTAGCCCTACTTCTCCGGAGACACCACCATGACAACCATCACCAAACCCCAGCTTTCCAGCCGGACGGACACGCGGAAGACCCTGCTCGGTACGGGCATCGGGAACGCCGTCGAATGGTACGACTGGGCGATCTACGCCACGTTCACACCGTTCATCGCCAGCCAGCTGTTCAGCAAGGCCGATCCAGCCTCCGCGGTGCTGGCGACGCTGGCGATCTTCGCCGTCGGCTTCGTGGCACGGCCGGTCGGCGGCTTCGTCTTCGGCTGGATCGGCGACCGCATCGGCCGCAAGACGTCCATGACGCTCGCGGTCGGCCTCGCGTCGCTGGGCAGCCTCATGATCGGCGTGGCGCCGTCCTTCGCGAGCATCGGCGTCTGGGCCTCGGTGATGCTCCTGGTGGCCCGGCTGATCCAGGGCCTGGCACACGGTGGTGAGCTGCCGTCGTCGCAGACGTACCTTTCCGAAGTGGCACCGAAAGAGAAGCGCGGCCTCTGGGCCACCCTGATCTACACCTCGGGCACCGTCGGAATCCTGGCCGGCACCCTGCTGGGCGCAATCCTCAACATGACCCTCAGCACCGAGGCAATGAACGACTGGGGCTGGCGCATCCCGTTCCTGGCCGGTGCCGTCATGGGCCTCTACGCACTGATCATGCGCTCCAAGCTGCACGAGACCGAGGCCTTCGAAGGTGAAACGGCCTCCGAGAAGCGCGCCCCGATCTGGCCGCAGATCGTGCAGTACCGCAAGCAGGCCCTCCAGGTCATCGGGCTGACGGTGGGGCTCACGGTGATCTACTACATCTGGGGTGTGGTGGCACCGAGCTACGCCGCCACCACGCTGAAGATCGACCGCGGTGAAGCCCTCTGGGCCAGCGTGATCGCCAACATCGTGTTCATCGCCGCCCTCCCCTTCTGGGGCAAGCTGTCCGACAGGATCGGCCGCAAAAAAGTACTCTGGGCCGGTGCGGCCGGAAGCGCCGTCATGCACTTCCCGATGACCTGGCTGCTCAAGGATTCGGCCTGGCAGCTGGCCGTGGCGATGTCCGTCATGCTGATCTTCATCGCCGCCAGCGCCGCGATCGTTCCGGCCGTCTACGCGGAGCTGTTCCCCACAAGCATCCGGACCATCGGCGTCGGCGTCCCGTACTCCATCTGCGTGGCCGTGTTCGGCGGGACCGCCCCGTACCTGCAGACCTGGCTCGGGACCATCGGCCTGGCCAACGTGTTCAACGTCTATGCCGTGGCGCTGCTGCTGGTCAGCGTGCTGTTCGTCTTCACCATCCCGGAAACCAAGGGCAAGGACCTGACGCACTAGGCAGGCCGACAGACCCGACAGAAATGGTCGTCAAGACCTCCACGTAGTGCCCCCACCTTCGCCGGCCGGGGGCACTTCGTGGGTTGACGCTGAAAGTCCTTGCGCAGGCTTCAGCGATTGCCGGGTGTTTCGCCGTTTCCTACGGCCTCAATCCAGTCGACGGCCTCGTCCGAGAAATAGAAGCCTGAGGGCCCGTTCGCACCCACCCACCAGGCGCCGGAAGCGACCGATCCGCCAGCGTCCTCGATCTCACCAAGAGTCTCCCCCGGCACTGCGTCGCCGTTGTTGTCAATCAGCCACTTCCGCGTCGAAGGCTTCAGCTTCGGCCACCATTGCTCGATACTCATGGCCGCAGTTTGCCATGGCGCGGCGGGCGCCGATAGAGAGTTGTGGATACCGATCGCGGCACAAACGCCTACTTGCCGAGGAACTTCCGGTAGCTGGTCAAAGACCCGGTCCCGGAATACCCCAGATCGGCGGGCGAGACAGCCGACGCTTGATCCGCCGAAATCACCTGGATCGCCAGATTCACTTCAGGGTCGCCGGCTGCGGCGTCCACAATCGCCGGAAAAGCATCCCGCAGGAGGCCCATCATCGCGTCCCGGTCCGAGGTGTCGGCGTGCAGAAAGACATCCCCGCTCCGGCCCATGCCACCGGAGGACTTGTAGCTGGCGTCCACGCTGGCGACGTGGGCCAGCGGCTCGACCGCCGCTTTGTACTTGGCGGCGTAGTCCGTGTCCGAGGTTCCCGGTTGTGCCCCGCAACCCGCCAGGACCATGGCCAGCAGACCCACGGCCAGTACGGTGAAGATTTTTCGCATGTTACGACTCTATTCTTCTCGGCCGATGCCGGACGTTGTTGACCTGACCTGGCCGGGCTCAGCCGTGATGAAAGCTTGAGTTGCCGGATCATTCCGGTAGGCCGCGAGGGCACCCGAAGATTCGTTGGCCTCGACGGAAGCGACGTAGGCGTTGTAGTCGTGATTGCCCACAACGTCGCCCATTCCGGAGCCGGCCGGGCTGGGGAGAGTGACGACGGTGGCGCCGTTGCTGCTTTCCCAGCCAACCAGGACGGGGCCCCCGGGCTTCGAGTTGCCGAGATCCAGCCGGGGCACGACGTCGAACGGGTGCTGCAGAGCGAGCGTGTTCACGTCGCTGGGGATGCGGGTCGAGTCGATCGGGGAGCCGTAAGTCATGACGTTGGTGACGTTGAAGTGGCCGCGGAACTCCGGATCAGCCGCAAGGTTTGCGGCGGTCATCCCGCCCTGCGAGTGTCCCACCAGCATGACCGGCGCGTTGCTTGGAATCCCCGCCCGCTGCATCGCCATCTGGACGGCCTGCGAGGCCGTCGACATGCTGCCTGACGCGGACGACAGGTTGCCCACAGTGTCCATGGGGTTGGAGCCCGAGCGAACGTTCCACTCCGAAGTGCCCGGGACGGTCACGATGTACGCCGGCCCGTTGCCCTTGTCCACGACGGTAATCCGAACTGCCGCGTCGGGAGTCCCGGCCTTGCCGCCGTCGTCGTAAGCCGCCGGGACTCCTCCCATGATCTGCGCGAGGCTGCTGGGTACGGGGGTGCTGCGGTGGCCGTTCTGCGCCGGGTCCGAACCCACACCCCCGGTTTGCGGGTCACCAGCCACCGGCGATCCGTCGTCGAGGAGGTGCGGGTG
>DATITT010000360.1:0-2897 GCA_035467435.1 Arthrobacter sp.
GGGACTCCCCCGCCGGGCCGGCGGCCGCCGAGGCTGCTGCCGCTGAAGACTTCGAGGCCGGGGAAGGTTCACGGGATTATGCGGGCCACTGCGTTGCTGCGCTCGGCGCGGCCCGCGAAGCGCTGCATGGCGCCGAGCAGCGCCTGGGTGACCTCGATGCGGTTGCCGGGGACGGGGACCACGGGCGGGGGATGGTCCGCGGGGTCGATGCGGCCGCCGCCGCTGCCGTGGAGGCGCTGGCCCGCGGCGCCGGTGCCGGTGACGTGCTGGCCGCGGCGGGTGACGCCTGGGCCGACAAGGCCGGCGGCACATCGGGGGTGCTGTGGGGTGCCGGACTGCGGGCATTCGGCGAGTCGCTCGGCAACGAGCACACCCCTGATGCGGATGACCTCGCCGCCGCGGTCCAGTGCTTTGCGTCCCGGATTGTTGAGCTTGGCAATGCCGAGATCGGTGACAAAACCATGGTGGACGCGCTGGTCCCGTTCACGGAAACGCTCCGCCGGAGGTCGGAGGGGACGGACGCATCCGGGCTGGTCTGGGTGGCGGCGGCCGGGGTGGCCACCGCCGCGGCGGAGGCCACCGCAGCCCTGCGTCCGCGGAAGGGACGTGCCCGTCCGCTCGCGGAAAAGAGCCTGGGGACGCCCGATCCGGGAGCCACCTCCCTGGCGATGATCTTCCGCGTGATGGGACCGCACTTGACTGCTGTGCGGCAGCCCGCAGGTGCAGGCTCATGAGCCGCGCGCTGACCGGCATCGAGACCACCGACGTTGTGGCGGAAAAACTTCCGCGGGGCATCAGACTCATCCTGGGCGCGGACGAGGCTGGGGTTGACTACAAAAACCGGATCCTCGAGGATCTCCGGGCGGATCCGCGGGTCGGCGAGATCATCGACATCGGCGTCAATCGCAGCGACGCCCCCGAACAGTTCGCCCGGCCCTACCCGTACGTGGGCATCGCGGCCGGCGAGCTGATCCGGGACGGGCACGCGGACCGGGCCATCCTGTTCTGCGGCACCGGGATCGGTGTGGCCATTGCCGCCAACAAGGTCGACGGCATCCGCGCGGCCACCGCCCACGACTCGTTCAGCGTGGAGCGGTCGGTGTTGTCCAACGACTGCCAGATCCTGACGATGGGCCAGCGCGTGGTCGGAGTGGAACTGGCGCGCCGGCTCGCCCGGGAGTGGCTGGGCTACACCTTCGACCCCTCATCCGCCTCGGCGGACAAGGTCAAGGTGCTCACCGACTTCGAGGGCTGCTGAGCGCGGCCGCCTACTCAACCGTCACCTTGACCCGTTGCACCACGTTGTTGCCCATGCCCTGGTAGTTCCAGACCTGCTCCAGCGGTTGGGTGGCACCGGTGGCGTCCGTGGCGCGGCAGGCCAGCTCGTGTTCGCCGGGCTCAGCCACCCAGGGTAGGGTCCAGGCGCACCAGGCGAAAGGCCCTGCCGGATGTTCCAGCTTTGCCGTCGTCCACTTGCCGTCGATCCCCACCTCGACCCGCTGCATTGCACCCTCCCCGGACCAGGCCCGGCCGCTCAGCATCACAGGCCCGGCCGGCACCAGCCTGTTCCGGGTGAAAAAGTCCGGGACGCCCGGCGGCACCATCAGTGAGCGGACCTTAATCCAGGTGACGGGGCTGCCGGCGTCGTCGGCGTCCTGCTGGTAGCGGTACGCGACCGCCTGTTGGAAACCGTCGAACGGTTTGGTGAGCACCGTGATTGAGGAAAGCCACTTCACGCTCGCCATGCCGTACCAGCCGGGGACCACCAGCCGCAGCGGGTAGCCGTGCTGCGGGGGCAGGTCGTTGCCGTTCATCCGGTAGGCCAGCACGATATCGGGCCGCAGGGCCTCCTCGATCGGAAGGCTCCTGGCGTACTGTTGCCGGACGCCACCCTGGATCCCGCTGTCGGCGCCGGTGAACACCACCTCCACGGCGTCGTCCTCCACCCCGGCCTGGGCCAGCAGGTAGGCGAGCGGAACCCCGGTCCAGACGGCGGTGCCGACGGCCTCGAGCCGCCAGGGCTGGCTCAGCGGGCGGGGCCGCAACAACGAGCGGCCGTTGCCGGCGCATTCCAAGGTCACGGGCATACTGATCCTCGGCGACCTGCGGAGCGCTTTGAGGTTCAGCTCCAGGGACCGCTGCACGGCGCCGCCGATCTGCAGGTGCCATTGCTCGGCATCAATGAACGGGATGTCGAAGTGGTTCAGCAGATAATGCAACCCCGGCGGTGTGGTGTCATGCGGCAGGGCCTCCAGCGGCATGGAGTGGTTCCGCGCGGCAAGCTGCAGTTCCTCCGCCGTCAGGGGGCCGTGGCTCGGCTCGCCGGGGTGCGGCGTGAGTTTCCGCCCGTGCCGCGGGGTCTTCAGGATGGACGAGT
Organism: Arthrobacter sp.; assembly: GCA_035467435.1. Taxonomy (GTDB): domain Bacteria; phylum Actinomycetota; class Actinomycetes; order Actinomycetales; family Micrococcaceae; genus Arthrobacter. The sequence goes on from DATITT010000360.1 coordinate 2,378, forward strand.
GTCGGGACATCTGCTTTGGCATGGCACTGCGATTCTGCTCCGGACCAGCCCGGTTTTGGACCAGTGACACCTGTAGTCAGGTCTACGCCGCAGCCCGGAAACCGTCAATACCGGACCGGCCGGGACGGGCCGCCGGGCGGTTAGATCGTGTGTGACTCGGCGAGGAACTGCGCCAGGCCCAGCGGCTCGCGGCCCGTGAGTTCGTGCACGGCCGACGTCGGCCCGGCGAACTCCCCGGCGGCGATCGCCGTGTAGGTGCTCACCCAGGCGTCCACCTGCCAGCGCGGGGCGCCATAGACGGCACGCGAGGCGTAGGCCTCCTCGAGAGTCTCGCTGTGGAACGTGATGGTCCGGCCGGTCCCGGCGGTGAGGAGTTCCGCGGCCCGGGCCAGGGAGAGATCCTCGGGCCCGGTGAGGTCGTAGGTCCTGCCGATGTGCAGGTCAGGGTCCCGGAGCACGGTCACGGCGGAACGGGCGATGTCCGCCCGGGCGACGGCTGCCATGACGCCGTCCCCCGCGG
>DATITT010000361.1:0-6329 GCA_035467435.1 Arthrobacter sp.
CGGCGTCCAGTACGTGGTGCTCTCGGACCGTGACTCGAACGCCCAGTGGGCGCCGATCCCGTCCCTGTTGCTGGTCAGCGCCGTGCACCACCACCTGCTGCGCAGCGCCAACCGCACCAAGACTGCCCTGGTGGTCGAGGCCGGCGATGTCCGCGAGGTGCACCACGTGGCCGTCCTGATCGGCTACGGCGCTTCCGCGGTGAACCCGTACCTGGCCATGGAATCGGTGGAGCAGCTCATCTCCACCGGCGACGTCGTCGGGGTCACCCTGCAGGACGGCGTCTACAACCTGATCAAGGGCCTCGGCAAGGGCGTCCTGAAGATCATGTCCAAGATGGGCATCTCCACCGTGGCCTCCTACACCGGAGCCCAGACCTTCGAGGCCCTGGGCCTCGGCCAGGACCTGGTGGACGAGTACTTCGCCGGCACGCACTCCCAGCTGGGCGGCGTCGGCCTGGACGTCATCGCGGCCGAGGTCGCGGCACGCCACCGGATGGCGTACCCCGAAAACGGCATCGAGCAGCCCCACCAGGCCCTGATGGGCGGCGGGGAGTACCAGTGGCGCCGCGACGGCGAGCCGCACCTGTTCAACCCGGAGACCGTGTTCCGGCTGCAGCACGCCACGCGTGAGCGCCGCTACGACATCTTCAAGGCCTACACCCGCGGTGTGGACGACCAGTCCGAGAACCTCATGACCCTGCGCGGGCTGTTGAAGTTCAAGGCCGGGCTGCGCCCCGCGGTCCCGCTCGAGGAAGTGGAGTCCGTCTCCAGCATCGTCAAGCGGTTCTCCACCGGCGCGATGAGCTACGGCTCCATCTCGCAGGAAGCCCATGAAACCCTCGCGATCGCCATGAACCGGCTGGGCGGCAAGTCCAACACCGGTGAAGGCGGCGAGGACGTGGACCGGCTGCTCGATCCGACGCGCCGCTCGGCGGTCAAGCAGATCGCTTCCGGCCGTTTCGGTGTGACGAGCCTGTACCTGACCAACGCCGACGACATCCAGATCAAGATGGCGCAGGGTGCCAAGCCCGGCGAAGGCGGCCAGCTGATGGCGCAGAAGGTCTACCCCTGGATAGCCCGGACGCGGCATTCGACGCCCGGCGTCGCACTTATCTCCCCGCCCCCGCACCACGACATCTACTCGATCGAGGACCTCGCCCAGCTGATCTACGACGCGAAGCGGGCCAACCCCTCAGCGCGGGTGCACGTCAAGCTGGTCTCCGAGGTCGGGATCGGCACGGTGGCGGCCGGCGTCACGAAGGCCAAGGCCGACGTCGTCCTGGTGTCCGGACACGACGGCGGTACCGGCGCCTCGCCGCTGAACTCGCTCAAGCATGCCGGTGTGCCGTGGGAGCTGGGTCTCGCCGAGACGCAGCAGACCCTTATGCTCAACGGCCTGCGCGACCGTGTGGTGGTGCAGGTGGACGGCCAGCTGAAGACCGGCCGGGACGTTGTGATTGCCGCGCTGCTCGGCGGCGAGGAGTTCGGTTTCGCCACCGCCCCGCTGGTGGTGTCCGGCTGCATCATGATGCGCGTCTGCCACCTCGACACCTGCCCGGTGGGCGTCGCGACGCAGAACCCGGAGCTGCGGTCCCGCTTCAACGGCAAGCCCGAATTCGTGGTCAACTTCTTCGAATTCCTCGCCGAGGAAGTCCGCGAGATCCTGGCCGGGCTGGGATTCCGGAGCATCGAGGAAGCGATCGGCCACGCCGAAATGCTCGACACCCGTGAGGCGATCAACCACTGGAAAGCCGAAGGGCTGGACCTGGACCCGATCCTGCACGGGCTGGAGTTCGACGACGACGCCCCGCTGCGCAACCTCACCGGCCAGAACCACGAGCTGGACAAGCACTTCGACCAGCGCCTCATGGTGATGGCAGCCGAAGCCCTGAGTGACCGCACCCCGGTCAAGATCGCCGTCAACGTGATCAACACCGACCGCTCGGTCGGCACGATGCTGGGCCACGTGGTCACGAAGACCTTCAGCACGGAGGTGCTGGCCACCGACACCATCGACATCACGCTGACCGGCACGGCCGGCCAGTCGCTCGGTGCGTTCCTGCCGGCCGGCATCACCCTGCGGATGTTCGGTGACTCGAACGACTACGTCGGCAAGGGGCTTTCCGGCGGGCGCATCATCGTCCGGCCGGACCGCACCAACGTGTTCCCGGCCGAGCGCAATGTGATCGCCGGCAACGTGATCGGCTACGGCGCCACGAGTGGCGAGATGTATCTCCGCGGCCAGGTCGGCGAACGCTTTATGGTCCGCAACTCCGGCGCCACCGCGGTGGTCGAAGGAATCGGCGACCACGGCTGCGAGTACATGACCGGCGGCCAGGCGCTCATCATCGGGCGCACCGGCCGCAACTTCGGTGCCGGCATGTCCGGCGGTACGGCCTTTGTGCTGGACCTGAAGGCCGAACGCGTCAACAAGCAGGCCCTGGAATCCGGCGAGCTGCAGCTGCGCGAACTGGACGCCGAGGACCGCGAGATTGTCCATGGACTGCTCCTGAAGCACTCCGAGGAGACCGAGTCGCTGCTCGCGGCACGGCTGCTGGAGAACTTCGACGACACCGCAGCCCGTATAACCAAGGTGCTGCCGCGCGACTACGCGGCCGTCCTGCAAACCCGCCTTGACGCCATCGAAGAGGGTCTTGACCCCGACGGCGAAGAAGTTTGGTCTCGAATCCTGGAGGTGACCGGTGGCTGACCCACGCGGATTTTTGAAAGTACGCCAGCGCGAAACCCAGCCCCGCCGTCCCGTTCCGGTCCGCATCATGGACTGGAAGGAAGTCTATGAGGCACAGGAAAAGGGTGTCCTGAAGGCGCAGGCCGGCCGCTGCATGGACTGCGGCGTGCCGTTCTGCCACCAGGGCTGCCCGCTGGGCAACCTCATTCCGGAGTGGAACGACCTCATCTGGCGGGACAAGGGCGAGGAAGCGATGGAGCGGCTGCACGCCACCAACAACTTCCCCGAGTTCACCGGCCGGCTCTGCCCGGCCCCCTGCGAGGCGTCCTGCGTGCTGGGCATCAACCAGCCCGCCGTGACCATCAAGCAGGTCGAGGTCTCGATCGTGGACCAGGCGTTCGAGAACGGCTGGGTCAACCCGCTGCCGCCGGCCCGCCTCAGCGGCAAGACGGTCGCCGTCGTCGGCTCCGGCCCCGCCGGGCTCGCCGTCGCGCAGCAGCTGACCCGGGTGGGCCACACCGTCGCCGTGTACGAGCGCGACGACAAGATCGGCGGCCTCCTGCGCTACGGGATCCCCGATTTCAAGATGGAGAAAGAGCACGTGGACCGCCGCCTGGAGCAGATGAAGGCCGAAGGCACCCGCTTCCGGACCGGCGTCGCCGTCGGCACGGACGTGACCTGGGAGCAGCTGCGCCGCCGTTACGACGCCGTCGTGGTCGCCACCGGCGCCACCGTCCCGCGGAACCTGCCGATCCCGGGCCGCGAGCTCGAGGGTGTGCACTTCGCGATGGACTACCTCGTCCCGGCCAACCGGGTGGTGGCGGGGGAGACGGTCGAGAACCAGATCAACGCGGCCGGCAAGCACGTGGTCATCCTTGGCGGCGGCGACACCGGCGCGGACTGCCTCGGCACCGCGCACCGGCACCAGGCCGCGTCCGTCACCACCCTGGCGATCGGCAAGCAGCCGCCGGCGGAGCGCGCCGGCCACCAGCCGTGGCCGACGTTCCCGACCCTGTTCGAAGTGGCCAGCGCGCACGAGGAAGGCGGCGAACGCACCTACCTCGCTTCCACCGTGGAGTTCGTTGGCGAGAACGGCAAACTGACCGGCGTGAAGGTGGCCGAGACGGAATTCGTCGACGGCAAGCGCCTCCCGAAGGCCGGTACCGAGCGGATCATCCCGGCGGACCTGGTCTTCCTGTCGCTGGGCTTCACCGGTCCGGAACCGGCCGGGATCACCGAGCAGGTCAGCGCCGAGTTCGACGGCCGCGGCAACGTGGCCCGCGACGGCTACTACATGACCAACACGGAAGGCATCTTCGTCGCCGGAGACGCCGGCCGGGGACAGTCGCTCATCGTCTGGGCCATTGCCGAGGGGCGCGCCTGCGCCGCCGCGGTGGACAAGTTCCTGATGGGCAGCACCATCCTTCCGGCTCCCGTCGCCCCGACCGACCGGGCCATGGCCGTCCTGTAGGCCGCAGCTGCCCTGCTGGTGGCCGGCCACGGTCACATTCCACCAACAACTTCATCCATACAATCGACTACTAGGGTAGGTATATGAGACGCGCTAAAATAGTGGCCACCTTCGGACCGGCAATTGCGAGCTTTGAGAATACTCTCGCCGTGCTGGAAGCCGGCGTCGACGTGGCCCGCATGAACATGAGCCATGGCGATTACGCCGTGCACGACTCCACGTACGAGAACGTCCGCAAGGCTGCCGGGCAGCTCGGCAAGCCGGTCGCCATTATGGCCGACCTGCAGGGGCCGAAGATCCGCCTCGGCCGGTTCGTGGACGGGCCGCACCTGCTGGCCGTCGGCGACACGTTCACCATCACCACCGACGACGTCCCGGGCACCCAGGACATCTGCTCCACGACGCTCAAGAGCCTCACCGAGGACGTCAAGCCGGGCGACGCGCTCCTGATCGATGACGGCAAGGTCGCCCTCCGCGCGATCGACGTCGACGACATCAAGGTCGTCGCCCAGGTCATCGTCGGCGGCTACGTCTCGAACAACAAGGGCATCAACCTGCCCGGCGTTGCCGTCAACGTGCCGGCGCTGAGCGTAAAGGACGAGGACGATCTCCGCTGGGCCATGCGCCGCGGCGTGGACATGGTGGCCCTCTCCTTCGTCCGCGACGCCTCGGACATCAAGCGCGTCCACGAGATCATGGACGAAGAAGGCCGCCGCGTGCCGGTCATCGCCAAGATCGAGAAGCCGCAGGCCGTGGAGCAGCTCCCCGAGATCATCGACGCCTTCGACGCCATCATGGTGGCCCGTGGCGACCTCGGCGTGGAACTTCCGCTCGAGGAAGTGCCGATCGTCCAGAAGCGCGCCGTTGAACTGGCCCGCCGCTGGGCCAAGCCGGTCATCGTGGCAACCCAGGTGCTCGAATCCATGATCGACAACCCGCGCCCGACTCGCGCCGAGGCCTCCGACTGCGCCAACGCCGTGCTCGACGGCGCCGATGCAGTCATGCTCTCGGGCGAGACCAGCGTGGGCAAGTTCCCGATCGAGACCGTCAAGACCATGGCCCGGATCATCGAATCCACCGAGGTCCACGGCCTGGAGCGCGTCCCCCCGCTGGGCACCAAGCCCAAGACCCGCGGCGGCGCCATCACCCGTGCCGCCGTCGAAATCGCCGACCAGCTGGATGCGAAGTACATCTGTGCCTTCACCCAGTCCGGTGACTCCGCCCGGCGTTTGTCGCGCCTGCGTCCGATCCGCCCGGTCTTCGCCTTCACCCCGGTGGAGCATGTCTGGAACCAGCTCGCGCTGACCTGGGGCATCCAGCCGGTCCTGGTCCCGATGGTGGGCCACACCGATGAGATGACCGCCCAGGTTGACCGCAGCCTGCTGAACATGGACCTCGTCGAGGACGGCGACATGGTGGTTATCGCCGCCGGTTCGCCTCCCGGAAAGGCCGGTTCCACGAACATGCTCAAGGTCCACAGGGTCGGAGACCTGGCCGACGCCGGCCTCGGCGAGGCCGAGGTAACCAGGGACAAGCTCGGCCCCTGGCCGGAAAAGAAGAAGCGGAACGGCAACGTCTAGTTCCGCTCGCTTGAGATCAAGGGGAGGGTCCCCGCCGTTCATCACGGCGGGGCCCTCCCTTTTTGTGTCACTGAGCCCTAATACCCCTAGGGGTATATAATTTGACCATGGCAAACAGCGGCAACACGTCCATCCCCGCCCGCACCGTCACCGCGGATGATCTCGCCGGCCTCTGGCCCGGCGTCGCTTTGGTGGACGTCCGCAGCCGGGAGGAATATGCGGTCGCCTACATTCCGGGCAGCATTAACATTCCGCTGGATGAGCTCCCGTCCCGTCTCAGCGACGTACCGAATACCACGGTCTACCTGCTGTGCGGGTCAGGAAAACGCAGCAGCCAGGCGGCCGCGCTCCTTTCCGGGCGGGGCTACGACGTCGTGAACGTCGCCGGCGGCATCACCGAGTGGTACCGCGCCGGACATCCGGTCACCTATGCCCCGGACCTGGGCGGCACGGCCCGGCCCGGGCGCTGGCGGTCACTGGCGGACCGGCTGGCGGGGCGCCGCCCGGGCGGGTCCTGAGCGCCGGCGGCAATCCGCTGGCGGCATCCCGCCGGTCACCCCGCTTGCATGATACCCCCGGGGGTATTATT
>DATITT010000362.1:0-7550 GCA_035467435.1 Arthrobacter sp.
CGGGACACACCGGTCATCATCTTTATGCTCCCGGATCTCTCCCATATCGAAAACGCAGCCGCGGAACTCCTCGCCGGCTGGGCCGCAAAACCGCCGGCAGCCGGAACCACCGTGGTGGTCATGAGCAGCGTTTCGCCCGCCGCGGTGCAGGCGTTCGGTGCCACGGTGGCCGGGGCGAGCGGCGGCAACGCCGTCGTCGTCGACGCTCCCGTCAGCGGGGGCACCCAAGGCGCCGTGGACGGGACCCTGGCCATCATGGCGGGCGCCAGCGCCGGGGACTTCCAGCGGCTCCTGCCGCTCTTCAATGCCATGGGCAGTACGGTGCGCAGGCTCGGACCCCTGGGTTCGGGATCGCTGGCCAAGGCGTGCAACCAGCTCATCGTCGGAACTACGACGGCGGCGCTCGCCGAAGCTGCCGAGCTCGCCGAACGCTCGGGCCTGGACGTTGCCGCGCTGTACGAGGTGCTCGCGGGCGGCCTGGCCGGCAGCCGCGTCCTGGACAACGTGGGGCCGCGGCTCGCCGCCAAGGACTACGAACCCACCGGCCCCGCCAAGTTCATGCACAAGGACCTGACCTTTGTGCTGGAAAGCGCCGCGGCCGTCAACTCCGCGGTACCGATGGCGGCGGCCGGAGTCGAGCTGTATGCGGCACTGTTGCGCCAGGGCCTGGGCGACCAGGACCTCGCCGTCGTCCGCCAAACCATCTCGAATCTCAGCGACAACACAGCCGCCACGACCAAGTGAGGATCAGCAAACCATGAGTGGACTTTTTGACCTGACAGGCCGGACCGCACTGGTCACCGGCTCCAGCCGGGGGATCGGCAATGCCCTGGCCCGGGCGCTCGCCGACGCCGGGGCCACGGTGGTGCTCAACGGCATCAACCCTGAACGGCTCAAGGCCGCGGAATCCGCCATGGCTGCGGACTATGCGCCCGGACGGGTCCACAGCTGCGCCTTCGATGTCACGAGCGACGCAGACGCGGCCGGAGGTGTGGCCTGGGTGGAAGAGAACGTCGGACCGCTGGGAATCCTGGTCAACAACGCCGGCATCCAGCACCGCGTCCCGATGCTGGAACTGGACGTCGCCGACTGGGAACGGGTGATCTCCACGGATTTGACCAGCGCGTTCCTCGTGGGGCGGGCGGCCGCGCGGCACATGATTCCCCGCGGCAGGGGCAAGATCATCAACATCTGCTCCGTACAAACGGACCTCGCCCGGCCCACCATCGCCCCCTATATTGCGGCCAAGGGCGGACTCCGGAACCTGACCCGCGCCATGACAGCGGAATGGGCAGGGTCCGGCCTGCAGATCAACGGCCTCGCACCCGGCTACATCCACACCGAAATGACGCAGAACCTCGTGGACGATGAGGAATTCAATGCCTGGATCCTGGGCCGCACCCCGGCGCACCGCTGGGGGACAGTGCAGGACCTGGCAGGCCCGGCGGTGTGGCTCGCTTCCGACGGCTCGGATTTCGTCAACGGGCAGACCATCTTCATCGACGGCGGAATGACGGTGGTGGTCTGATGCGCGGCGTCTCGGAACTGCCGGCAACAGCGGCCGCCGTGGTGGCCCATGCCGCAGGTGACCTCCGGATCGAGGACGTTCCCGTGCCCGCGCCGGCTCCCGATGAAGCGGTGGTCGAAGTGGCGTTCGGCGGCATCTGCGGCTCGGACCTGCACTACTGGATGCACGGAGCCGCGGGTGAATCGGTCCTCCGGCAGCCCATGATCCTGGGCCACGAGATCGTGGGGACGGTGCTGGTGGCTGCCGGAGACGGCACCGGGCCGGGGCCGGGAACGGCGGTCGCGGTGCATCCGGCCACGCCCGGCCCGGGCGCCGCCCGGTATCCCGCGGACCGTCCGAATCTTTCCCCGGGCTGCACCTACCTGGGCAGCGCCGCACGCTTCCCCCACACTGACGGGGCTTTCAGCCGGTACGCCACTCTTCCGGCCCGGATGCTCCGTCCCCTGCCGGAGGGCCTGGCGCTGAGGACGGCCGCGCTGGTGGAACCGGCCAGCGTCGCGTGGCATGCCGTCTCGCGTGCCGGCGAGGTGGCGGGCAAGACAGTACTCGTGATCGGCTGCGGCCCCATTGGCGCGTTGGCGGTGGCCGTCCTGAAACGGGCCGGCGCACAGCGGATCGTGGCCGTGGACATGCAGGCACGGCCGCTGGAGATAGCCCGTGCCGTGGGCGCGGACGAGGTCCTCAGGGGCGATGATGCAGAGGCCATCGCGGCGGTGGAGGCGGACGTTGCCATCGAGTCCTCCGGCAGCCACCACGGGCTGGCATCCGCCGTGCAGGGTGCGGCCCGGGGCGGAAAGGTGGTGATGGTGGGGCTGCTGCCCTCCGGTCCGCAGCCGGTCCTGATCTCGCTGGCGATCACGCGTGAACTGGAGCTGTTGGGGTCTTTCCGCTTCAACGACGAACTCGATGAGGTCGTGGCCGCCCTCGCGGACGGATCACTTTTCGTGGACCCGGTGGTCACCCACACGTTCCCGCTGGACCAGGGGCTGGAGGCATTCGAGGTCGCCCGGAACGCGGCCGTTTCCGGCAAGGTGCTGCTGGACTTCAGGCCGGTCCAGTGGTCCTAGGGCCGCGGGACCGGGACAAACACCCTGGGCTGGTCCTTCCATTCGGGTTCCATCTCCGCGATGGTCTCCCGCATGATCCGGTCCGAGGCCTCGCGGGCTGCTGCCGGGTTTCCGGCGGCAATCGCCTCGGCCACGTCCACATGCCACTGCAGCGCCGTGTCGCGGGGGTGGTCCGGCATCAGGCCGTGCACCGTGCGGCCGGTCAGCGTCTCCGCCACCTGGCCCACCATGTTGGCGAACATCTCGTTTCCGGAGCCGGTGAGCAGCAGGGAATGGAAGTGGATGTCGAGCTCCAGAAACCGCGGCACGTCCCCGGCCCGGCCGGCGTCGCGCATCGCATGCGAGACGTCCACGAGTTCCCGGCGGATCTCCTCCGGGGCGTTGGCGGCGGCCAGTTCGGCGGCCACGGGCTCGACGGCGGTGCGCAGTTCCGCGAGGGAGCGCAGCTGCGCGCCGCGGCCCTCGCCGGCGAGGCGCCAGCGGATCACCTGGGGGTCGAAGGGGTTCCAGCGGTTGGCCGGCAGCACCCGGATGCCCACCCGCTTGGTGGTTTCGACCAGTCCGAGCGACTGCAGCACGCGCACCGCCTCGCGGACCACCGAACGGGACACTTTGAGTTCGTCTTCGAGGTGCTCGGCCAGCATGATGTGGCCCGGCGGGAGCTCGCCCGCGACGATGCGGGTGCCGAGGTGCTCAATCGCGCGGTGGTGGAGGCTGGTTGACATAGTCGTAAGCATAGTGGGGCGGATGCGGATCCAGCCCGCGGCCCGGCCCCGGACGGGCGCAACGGACGCCGAAAATCATAGACTGTTCGTGACGCGCCATCTTCCGCCACGTGGGCACGGGTTTCCAGCAACCGGCGGAAATACATATGGTTTATTGACAGCCACTGATCCCAAGAAGACAGTCCCGCCTTCCGCGCGGGACGAACTGCACTAGTTGCACAGAAATGAATTGGAGTTTTGATGTCAGCACACATCGGTGTCACCGGCCTTGCGGTGATGGGGGCCAACCTCGCCCGCAACCTGGCCCGGAACGGCTTCACCGTTGCCCTGCACAACCGGTCCGTCGAGAAGACCGACGCCCTGCTGGCCAAGCACGGCCAGGACGGCGACTTTGTCCGCACGGAGACCCTGCAGGAGCTCGTTGATTCCCTGGAGAAGCCGCGCCGCGTGCTGATCATGGTCAAGGCCGGCAAGCCGGTCGACTCCGTGATCGAGCAGCTCGAGCCGCTTCTGGAGCCGGGCGACATCATCATCGACGCCGGCAACTCCCACTATGAGGACACCCGCCGCCGTGAAGCCGCGCTGGCCAAAAAGGACCTGCACTTCGTCGGCATCGGCGTCTCCGGCGGTGAGGAAGGCGCCCTCAACGGCCCCTCGATCATGCCGGGCGGTTCGAAGGAGTCCTACGACGCCCTGGGTCCGCTGCTGGAAAAGATCGCGGCCCACGTCGACGGCAAGCCCTGCTGCGCCTGGATCGGCACGGACGGCGCCGGCCACTTCGTCAAGATGGTCCACAACGGCATTGAATACGCCGACATGCAGGTCATCGGCGAAGCCTTCGACCTGCTGCGCTCGGGCGCGGGCATTGAACCGGCCGAGCAGGCCAGGATCTTCGAGGAGTGGAACAAGGGCGACCTCGCCTCCTTCCTGATCGAAATCTCCGCCGAGGTCCTCGGCCACGTGGACGCGAAGACCGGCAAGCCGTTCGTCGACGTCGTCGTGGACGCCGCCGGGCAGAAGGGCACCGGCCGCTGGACGGTCATCTCCGCCCTCGAGCTGGGCTCCCCGACGTCGGGCATCGCCGAGTCGGTCTTCGCCCGGGCGCTGTCCTCCCAGACGGAACAGCGCAAGCTGGCCCAGGAACTGCTCGCCGGTGCCGAAGCCGACGTTGAGGTCCCCGAGAGCTTCGTCGAGGATGTCCGCCAGGCGCTCTACGCCTCCAAGCTGGTCTCCTACGCCCAGGGGCTGGACATGCTCACCTCGGCCGCCAAGGAATACGGCTGGGACCTGAAGCTCGACGAGATCGCCTCCCTGTGGCGCGGCGGCTGCATCATCCGCGCCGAACTGCTCAAGGAGATCACCAAGGCCTACGCCGCGGCGGACAAGCCGGCGAACCTGCTGTTCGCCCCGGCGTTCACCCAGGCGATCGCCGACGTCCTCCCGGCCTGGCGCCGGGTCGTCTCGACCGCGGTCCAGCTCGGCATCCCGGTGCCGGTGTTCTCCTCCTCGCTGGCCTACTACGACGGCCTGCGCCGCAAGCGCCTCCCGGCCGCCGTGATCCAGGGCCAGCGCGACCTCTTCGGCGCGCACACCTACGGCCGCGTCGACGCCGAAGGAACCTTCCACACCCTCTGGGGCGAGGACAAGTCTGAAATCGAGGCAGTGGACACCCACTAGTTCCAACTGACGCCGCCGGCCGGTGCTCCCCGCTACTCTGGGAGCACCGGCCGTTCGCGTTTCCCCGGGATCCGTCCCGCACGAGTCCAGCCAACCGTCCCGTCAGCGTCCCAGGAGTGCAGCAGATGACCCAGCCCGTAGCATTTGTCACCGGGGCCTCCACCGGAATCGGTTACGAGGCCGCCTGGAAGCTCGCGGCCCGCGGATTCACCGTTTATGCCGGTGCCCGCCGCGTCGAGAAGATGGAGCCCCTCAAAGCCCACGGAGTGACTGTCGTGGCGCTGGACGTCACCAGCGAGGAATCCATGACCGCCGCCGTTGAACAGGTGATGGCCGCCCACGGCCGGGTCGACGTCCTGGTGAACAACGCCGGCTACGGTTCCTTCGGCTCGCTGGAAGAAGTGGAGCTGGCCGAGGGGCGGCGGCAGTTCGACGTCAACCTCTTCGGGCTGGCGCGGATGACCCAGCTGGTGCTCCCCGGAATGCGGGCCTCCGGGCGGGGGAGGATCATCAACGTGTCCTCGATCGGCGGACAGATGTATGAGCCGCTGGGTGCCTGGTACCACGCCACGAAGTTCGCCGTCGAGGGCCTGAGCGATTCCCTGCGGATCGAACTCAAGCCGCACGGCATCGACGTGTCCATCATCGAGCCGTCGGGAACCGAATCGGAGTGGGGCGCCATCTCCGGCGACAGCCTGCTGGCGACGTCGGGCCACGGGCCCTACATGGACCAGGCGAAGGTGGTGGCCGCGGCGCTGGCGTCCACCGTAGGCTCGAAAATGTCCACGCCCCCGGGCGTCATCGCCGACGCGATCGTCCACGCCGCGACGTCCCCGAGGCCCAGGACACGCTATCCGGTGGGCAAGGGCGCCCGGGCCATCCTGCTGCTGCGGAGGCTGCTGCCGGACCGGGCCTTCGACGTCGTGATCTGGAACATCTACAAGCGGTTCCCGGCGTAGCGCCGGCCGGGATACCGGTTCCGGCGGCTGCCGGCGCCGCTCAGATCCGGTATTCGATCAGGTATTCGGCCGGGTCGACGGCGGGCTTGGTCTCCCGCTGTGCGTCCCGGTGCCGCCACGTGGCCGGCACGCCCGTGAGGATCGACTCCGCGGGCGCGTCCTTGACCACCACGGCGTTGGCGCCCACGGCGCTGTCCCGGCCGATGGTGATGGGGCCAAGGATCTTGGCTCCGGCGCCGATCACGACGCGGTCCTCGAGGGTGGGGTGGCGCTTGACCTTGGCCAGGGAGCGGCCGCCGAGGGTCACACCGTGGTAGATCATGACGTCCTCGCCGATTTCGGCCGTCTCGCCGATCACGACGCCCATTCCGTGGTCGATGAAGAAGCGGCGGCCGATCGTGGCTCCGGGGTGGATCTCGATCCCCGTGCAGAACCTGGCCAGCTGGGAAATCAGCCGGGCCGGGAAACGCAGCGCCGGATTCTGCCACAGCCGGTGCGTGAGGCGGTGTGCCCAGATCGCGTGCAGGCCGGGGTAGGCAAAGAAGTTCTCGAAAGAACCCCGGGCCGCCGGGTCGTGTGACCGGGCGGCGTCGAGGTCTTCCTTCAGTCTTGCGAAAACGCTCACTAAGACCTTTCTACGAAATCGTGGACAGCGGGCTGGACTCAGCCGCGGATGTCGTCGTACAGCACGGTGGAGATGTAGCGCTCACCGAAGTCGCAGACAACAGCAACAATCAGCTTACCGGCGTTCTCCGGGCGCTTGGCGAGTTCCAGGGCTGCCCAGACGATCGCGCCGGAGGAGATGCCGCCAAGGATGCCTTCCTTGACGCCGAGCTCGCGGGCCACGCGGACCGAGTCCTCGAGGGTGGCGTCGATGACCTCGTCGTAAACGTTGGTGTCCAGGATCTCCGGAACGAAGTTGGCGCCGATGCCCTGGATTTTGTGCGGGCCCGGAGCGCCGCCGTTGAGAATGGCGGAGTCCTTCGGCTCGACGGCGATGATCTGCACCTCCGGCTTGCGTTCCTTGAGTACCTGCCCGACGCCGGTGATGGTTCCGCCGGTGCCGACACCGGCGACGAAGATGTCCACCTTGCCGTCGGTGTCGGACCAGACCTCCTCGGCCGTGGTCTGGCGGTGGACCTCGGGGTTGGCCTCGTTGGCGAACTGCTGGGCCCAGATCGAGTTCTCCGTGTTGGCGACGATCTCCTGGGCCTTTTCCACGGCGCCCCGCATGCCCTCGGAACCGGGCGTGAGCACAATCTCGGCACCGAAGGCGCGCAGCATGACACGGCGCTCGGTGGACATGGTCTCGGGCATGGTCAGGATGACCTTGTAGCCGCGGGCCGCGCCGACCATGGCCAGGGCGATGCCGGTGTTGCCGGACGTGCCCTCGACGATCGTGCCGCCGGGCTTCAGGGCACCGGACTTCTCGGCGGCGTCGACGATGGCGACACCGATGCGGTCCTTGACGCTGTTGGCCGGGTTGTAGAACTCCAGCTTGACTGCCACGGTGGCGTCGAGGCCTTCGGTCAGCCGGTTGAGCCGGACCAGCGGGGTGCCGCCGACCAGCTGGGTAACATCGTCATAGATCCGT
>DATITT010000363.1:0-1502 GCA_035467435.1 Arthrobacter sp.
GTTCGCCCTCTCCGCCTTGGCTGCGGCCGACTTCTCCGTCAGCCTGAAGTGCGAGCCCGCCCTGGCTGAACAGCTGCGCGCCGCGCACCCGGAGATCACCGGAGCGTGGCACATGAACAAGAAGCACTGGAACGGCGTGCGCCTGGACGGGGCCCTGCCCGACGCGATGGTGCGGGACATGGTGGAGGATTCCTACGACCTTGTGGTGGCTTCGCTGAACCGCCGCCAGCAGGAACAGCTGGGATGGGCGCGGCTGGCCGGCGGCGGCCGGGCATGAGCGTGCGGATCGCCCGGGGCGAACTGAACTATCCCGGCATCGGATCCACCCGCGGGGGCCGGTCGCCGGAGGGCTTCGACCGGTCCCAGGCCCGTGCCCATCTGGGCGAGGGGTTCGAAACCTACCGCCGTGTTGCCGATGGGATCCTCAACTGGCAGATCCAGCGCCGGTCCGGGCTCAGGGTCCGGACTGAAACCGAGTCGGTGGAGCCCGGATCCCGGATTGTCAGCGGATTCGGCATCGGACCGTTCAGGATCAAGGCCCCGTGCGAGGTCGTGTGGGTCCGCCGCCCGGACCCCGGCAACACGGCGCAGTCGGCGGGGTTCGGCTACGGCACGCTCCCGGGTCATCCGGCAAGGGGCGAGGAGGCGTTTGAAGTTTCCATCGATGCCGCCGGCGCCGTGACTTTCACCATTACCGCCTTCAGCAGGCACTCCAACTGGTTCTACGCCGCCGGCGGGGCCGCGGCCAAGGCAGCCCAAAAACTCATCACTTCCCGATACATTGACAGTGCACGTCAACTGGCCGCGGGTGAGAGCTGATCAGGAGCAGGCAATGCTGAACCAAACCACCCTTGACGAACTATGGAATTTTAAGGATCCGCAGGCCTCGGAAGCCCGCTTCCGGGCAGCAGTGGCCGACCCGTCCTACGACGCCGACGAGCGCGCGGAGCTGACCACCCAGCTGGGCCGCGCCATCGGCCTGCAGGGCCGGCTCGAGGAAGCCGACGCGCTGCTGGACGCGGTCGACGGAGACGAGCCCACCGTCGCGGTCCGGGTGCTGCTGGAACGCGGCCGGGTGCTGAACTCCGGCGGCCACGCGGAGATGGCCGTGCCGCTTTTCGAACAGGCCGCCGAACTCGCGGACCACCTGGGCGAGGAATTCCTCGCCGTGGACGCCCTGCACATGCTCGCCATCGCGGATTCAGCCCACGCCGAGACCTGGACCCGCAGCGCGCTGGAATACGCGTCCACCGTGCACGACGAGCGGACCAAACAATGGCTCGTGGCCCTGCACACCAACCTGGGGTGGACGCTGCACGACGCCGGACGCTGCACCGAGGCGATGGTGGAGTTCCAGCTCGCCGGGCAGTGGGCGGAACGCATCGGCACCCGCGGCAGCAGGAACTGGCCCGCGAAGCGATCATGGCCTACTGAACCGCGCCCCTTCAACTGCAACGCGGGGTCACATCCGGCCCATCGACGCCGCCGCAATCGGCCGGATG
>DATITT010000364.1:0-7562 GCA_035467435.1 Arthrobacter sp.
TCCATAGCGCCGAGGCGTCCCCCGACGAGCTCTTCAGCGCGGTGCAAAGCCTGCTTGCATCCCCCGATGCGCCCGAAAGCACAGTGCTGGTCCTCGACCACGTGCCGGCGAGCCTGTCTTCGGTGCGGACCGCGCTGCAGAACGCGGGGCTGGGCGTGGTGGGGCTGACGGACCCGGCGCAGTTTTGGGAGGCCCTGGAGGAGACGCAACCTGACCTGGTGATCCTTGAGTCCGGTTTGCCCGGAGTTGACGGAGCGGAACTATGCCGGGTGCTCCGCAGCGACGCCCAATGGGCATACCTGCCTGTGCTCCTCTTGACGGAATACGACAATGCGGCCGCCGTGGGCGCGCTCTTCGACGCCGGCGCGGACGACGTCGTGGCCAGGCCGTTCGTCGGCACCGACCTGGCAGGGCGGGTACGGAACCGCCTCAAACGCACGCTTGTGCTCCGCGCCAACATGCTCACTGATCGGAACGAGGATGCGCCTGCCGACCACACGGCCATGCCGACGGCCGGAACTGTCGCCGCTGACTACGATGTGGATGTGGTGGTCGTTGAAGACGATCCGCTGCTGGCGGAGCTCCTCAGACATGCCCTGACTACGCGCGGCTACCGGTTCCGGCACTTCACCGACGGGCGGGCCGCAGCGGGCGAGCTGGCGGGCAACCCACCCACATTGCGGTCGCGAGTCGTCCTGCTCGACGTCGATCTGCCCGCCCTCAACGGGTTCAGTGTGCTGCGGCAGATGGCGATCACAGACAACCTCGCGGCCACCCGGGTGATCATGCTGACCGCCCACTCCAGCGAGACGGAGATCGTCATTGCCTTGGAACTGGGGGCGTTCGACCACGTAGCCAAACCCTTCAGCGTGCCCGTGCTGATGCAGCGCGTGCGCCGGGCACTGGGAGACTGACATGGTGCTGTACGACGTGCTCATCAGTGTTTTGCTCGCCGAAGCCGTGATCCTCGGTGCCGGGCTGAGCGTCATTTTCGGCCATGCGGCGTTCCAGCGGGTGCGCGCCGCGCGGCTGCGGCCCGGCATGCGGGTCAGCATGGATATCTTGGCACGGGTCCTGGCCGGCGCCCCGGACCGTCCGGCCCTTCCAAGGCTTCCGCTGGACAAAGCCATCGAAGCGGTGGCCGACGCAACGCGCAGTGTCGACGATGTGGGCCGGGCACGGCTTGCGGAGCTGCCCGCGTACGTGACACTCGCGGAGCGCTCCGTCCGCTGGTGCACCAGCGCGCGGTGGCCCCGCCGGCTCAAGGGCGTCCGGCTGCTGGTCATCCTGGGCGCCGGCCACACCACCGTACCCCCGTTGCTCGACGATCCGCGCCCGGAAGTGCGCAGCGCCGCGGCTGCCTGGGCGGCGAACCATCCGAGCCCGCAGGTCATCACCCGGCTGGTCCGGATGCTCAGCGACGAGGCTCTCGCCTGCCGGCTGACCGCCCAGGGCACCCTGATCAGGATGGGCCGCCACGCCGTTCCCGCCATCATCAGCCATTTGGCTGAAGAGGTCCCGGCCGCGTTAGCCACCGCGCTCCTCGTCGCGTCCCGCGTGCACGACTCCGCGCTGGCCGGCCCGGCGCTGGTGCACCGGAACCATGGTGATCCTGCGGTTCGGGCCGCCGTCGCACAGGTCGTCGCCTCCGGCGGCGGGACCGGCGGCGTCGAGGGACTGGAAGGGTTCCTGGCTGACCCCTCAGCCGCGGTACGTGCCACAGCCGCGGCCGGGTTGGGCGCCCTGGGGCACTGGCCAAGCTCACCCCTGCTCGCCGGCAGGCTGGGCGATCCTGCCTGGGAAGTCCGCCGCGCGGCCGGCCTGGCGCTCGACCGGCTCGGCGGCCCAGGCCAGCTGTACCTTCAGCGGGCACTCCACAGCACGGACCGGTTCGCGCGGGACATGGCCCGGCAGGTGCTGGACCGGGCCAGCCCGGGCCAGGACGCGGCGGGTCCGGCCGCACCGGCAGTGTTCGCCGTAAACGGTCAGGAACGCCGATGATCTCCGACGTCGTCACCATGGTCTTGGCAGGTTTCGCCTGGTCGGTGTTCGTCTATTTCATTGTGGTCAACGGCTGCCAGACAGCCCTTCTGGTCAGTGCCACGGCCGCCATGCGCCGTCACCGGCAGAGGGTTTGGCAAGAGAACCGGGTTGGCCTGCTCGGATCCACCGTGACCCCGACGATCAGCGCCCTCGCGCCCGCGTACAACGAAGAAGCCAACGTGGCCGAAAGTGTCCACGCGCTGCTGCTGCTCCAGTACCCGGCGCTGGAAGTGGTGCTCATCAATGACGGCTCCGGAGACTCGACCCTTGACGTACTGATCCGCACCTTTGACCTGTACCCAATCCACCCGATCTTCCGCAACCAGGTGCAGTCCCAACCCATCCGCGGCCTCTACCGCTCAAAGATCCATCCCCAGCTGCTGGTGGTGGACAAAGAGAACGGAGGGAAAGCCGATGCCCTAAACGCAGGCCTCAACTGCGCAACCGGCGAGCTTGTCTGCGCCATCGACGCCGACACGCTCATCGAACCGGACGCGTTGCTGCGGATTGTCCGGCCGTTCCTTACTGACCAGAACGTAGTGGCCGCCGGGGGTACCATCCGCGTTGCCAATGGTTCCCGGGTGGCCCGCGGGCGCGTAGTGGAAGCGCGGGTTCCCCGGGGGCTGCTGGCAGGCTGCCAGACCGTGGAATACCTCCGCTCGTTCCTGTTCGGGAGGCTGGGCTGGAATAACCTCGGCGGGAACCTGATCATTTCGGGCGCCTTCGGTCTGTTTCGCCGGGAATCCGTGCTGGAGGTGGGTGGCTACGTCCACGACACGGTCGGTGAGGACATGGAGCTAATTGCCGACCTGCGGCGCCAGGGCCAAGACCGCGGGACCGCGAGCCGGGTGGACTTCGTTCCTGACCCGGTGGCGTGGACCGAAGTCCCGGAGTCCTGGCGTGTGCTCGGACGGCAGCGGGACCGTTGGCACCGGGGCCTGACCGACGTGCTGCGCAGGCACCGGGGCGTACTGTTCAATCCGCGGTACCGGGCCCTGGGTATGGTGGTCTATCCCTACTATCTGGTGGTGGAGCTGCTAGGTCCCGTCGTCGAGGCGCTGGGGCTGGTCGCGGTGCCGCTGGGGTTGATGCTCGGAGCGGTTGACGTGACGTTCGGCGCGTTGTTTTTGGCGGTGGCTTATGGCTGGGGCGTGCTGTTGAACGTGGCGGTCATCGCACTGGAGGAACTGACGTACCGGCGGTACCAGCGGTGGCCAGACCTGCTTCTGCTGCTATTTTGGAGTGTCGTGGAGGGTATTGGCTACCGCCAGCTGACCGTCATCTGGCGGCTGCTCGGACTTTGGCGTTATACCCGGGGCAGCACGGACTGGGGCGTAATGAGCCGGAAAGGCCTCGGAACGCCAGCAAGGGTGTGATAGAGCGGTCGCACAGCAGGAATTGAACCCGGCCCAACTTGGGGCGTACATCGAATGATTAACAGACACGCTGCAATCCCAGGGATGCGTCGCACGGATGGATGGGAATCCCTGGCCGGAAGGGTGGTGGACGTTCATCTCGACAATGACCTTCACCGACGGGGCATCGTCGAATATGTCATGCCCGACTCATCCGGTCTCTGGATAGCAGCTCAAGGCTCTTGCTCCCGCGGATTTGTCGATAAGGCGAGTGGTTACACGGTTTGGACGGACGTGGACACTGCTTTAGCCCATGCGGCTACTTCGGTGGTTGGACCTAAACAGCATCAGATTCCAGGACAGACCCGAGAAACATCCGTAGGCAGTTCCGTTCGCCTGCGGGTGCGCATATGCTCGGCACACAGCTACCGCCAGCGGGAGCTGCAAACTAGGAACAACCAAGGGATTCACCTTCGAAGGAGAATGATCATGGATGCGGAAGCCAAGGTTCTTGTCGGTGTGGACGGTTCGGAATCGTCCGTCCAGGCGCTCCGTCTGGGGGCGCAGCTGGCGCCGGCCCTGAACGCCACCATTGTCGCTATTGGCTGTTGGGATTTTCCGGACATTTACGCCGGATATGTTCCACCCGATTTCGCCCGGTTTGAAGCGGTTGCGGCGAAGACTCTTGCGGACGCCTTGGAAAAGGCGTTCGGTGAGGAGACTCCGGAAAGACTGACCTCGCAACTGGTCCGCGGACCGGCTGCGGCGAAGCTCGTGGAAGCGGCGGCCGGCGCTTCATTGCTGGTGGTTGGGCGCCGGGGCCATGGGGGTTTCCTGGGCATGCACCTCGGCTCCGTCAGCTCTGCATGTGTTGCCCACGCGGACTGCCCCGTCTTAGTGCTGCATGCCGAAAGCAGCCACCGCTCCCATCATCTATGGAGGGGCTCCAAGGCGAAAGGACAGACCCCCGAAAAAGCCGGGAGTCCGCCTCTCGAGCCGTAAGACACGGCTTCTGACAGGACCGGGACCCTCTCATTTGGCCGCTCCGTCCGCTCGGTTGCCGGATTGGTCGAAGTCGTGGTCCAGCCGATAACCGGCTCTGTGCTCTCCCAGCCGTTGGCGGAAAGCGGCAGCGAATACCGGATCCACGTGGTGTCCTATGGCCCGGAAATCCCGCGCCCACCTGTCCTGTCGAACATGATTGACGCTGAACTCGTGCTCTGCGGGAGCCAGATCCCGCGCAGCCCCCCGCCCTCCCCTGATCCGGGCTCAGCAAGGTCTACGCAGGCAGCGAGGTCGCCGGATACTTCGGCACGAAGACCAGCGACGCACGCTACCCCGCCATCCTCGGCATCGCCCAGACCGGCATCGTCTACACCGGCGGTAAATTCAAATCCGCCGACCACGGCGGAGCCTCCTCCGATGACCGGGACGTGCCCCTGGCCATCTCCGGCGCCAACGACGAGAAGGCCCGCACCGCGACCAGCACCGTCGAAACCACGCAGATCGCACCGACAATCCTCAAGCCCCTCGGCATGGACCCGAACAAACTACAGGCAGTGCAGATGGGGGGCCAAAACCCTCCCCACTGACCAGCCCACCCAGCCCATCACCGGCTGATATGAGTTGAGTCAGTCCTTCCCAAACACCTCCGGAGATGTCAGGTCGGGACGTATCAGATTCCCTGGGAACGATGGCGGGTTGATCCGCGGGGTCCTCCCGATACCTTCGGAGGTGTTTGTTATGTCTGTTCAGGCCGTGGTGGCCACTGATCAGCATTTCCCCGCCGACGCAGTAAGACGTCCCGGTCCCGGTCCAGGACGTTCTGACTGCGGCGCCGGAGGTCTGGGTCATCAATGGCGCCTCACTCTCAGACTGGCGGGTCCGTGATCGACGATGCCAGGTCGTACCGGTTCAGGTTCATGACCTTGGTCCACGCGGCCACGAAGTCGCGCACGAACTTCTCCGTAGCGTCGTCGCTGGCATAGACCTCGGCGATTGCCCGCAACTCTGAGTTCGCCCCGAAGACCAGATCGACTCGGGTGCCGGTCCACACGTCGCCGGTGGCGCTGCGCCCTTCGAAAGTGACCGAGTCTTCATCCGCTGGCTTCCAGGTTGTGCCCGGGTCGAGCAGGTTCACAAAGAAATCGTTGGTGAGGGTGCCGGGCGCCTTGGTGTACACGCCGTGTGTCGAGCCGTCGTAGTTCGCGCCTAAGACACGCAGCCCGCCGACGAGCACGGTCATCTCCGGCGCGCTCAGCGTGAGCAGACTCGACTTGTCGATGAGCAGGTGCTCGGCGGGCAGTTCGGTTCCCTTACCGAGGTAGTTCCGAAACCCATCCGCTACCGGTTCGAGGTAGGAGAAGGACTCGACGTCGGTCTGCGCCGCGGTGGCGTCGGCGCATCCCGGAGTGAACGGCACCTCGATGTCATGCCCTGCGGCCGTCGCGGCCTGCTCGACGCCGACGCCGCCGGCCAGGACGACCAGATCCGCGAAGGAGACCTGCTTGCCGTCGGTGCGCCCGGAGTTGAACGCCTCCTGGATGCTCTCCAGCGTGCGGATGACGTGCGCGAGCTTGCCCGGCTCGTTGACCGCCCAGCCGCTCTGCGGATCGAGGCGGATCCGGCCGCCGTTGGCGCCGCCGCGCTTGTCGCTGCCGCGGAAGGTGGACGCGGCCGCCCAGGCGGTGCTGATGAGCTGGGACACGGTCAGCCCCGAGTCGGCGATGCGTGCCTTGAGGTCGGCGATCTCGGCGGCGCCGGCGAGCTGGTAGTCCGGGGCCGGGATCGGGTCCTGCCAGATCAGCACCTCGCTCGGGACCTCCGGGCCGAGGTAGCGCTGGACGGGGCCCATATCGCGGTGGGTCAGCTTGTACCAGGCGCGGGCGAACGCGTCGGAGAACGCCTGCTGGTCGTCCTTGAAGCGGCGCGAGATCGGCTCGTAAATCGGGTCGAAGCGCAGCGCCAGGTCGGTGGTTAGCATCCGTGGCTCGCGCTTTCCGGAACCGAAGGCCTCGGGAACCAGGTCGGCGCCGCCGCCGTTCTTCGGCCGCCACTGGTGGGCACCCGCGGGGGACTCCGCCAGCTCCCAGTCGTAGGCGAACAGGATGTGGAAGAACTCGTTGTCCCAGCGTGTGGGGTGGTAGGTCCAGGTGACCTCCAGGCCGCTGGTGATGGTGTCCGGGCCGACGCCGGTGCCGTAGCCGTTCTTCCAGCCCAAACCTTGGTTCTCCAGCGGCGCCGCCTCCGGGTCGGGGCCGAGCTTGTCGTCCGGATGGGCGCCATGCGTCTTGCCGAAGGTGTGGCCACCGGCAATCAACGCGACGGTCTCCTCGTCGTTCATCGCCATCCGGCCGAACGTCTCCCGGACGTCGATGCCGGCCGCGACCGGGTCCGGCACGCCCTCCGGCCCCTGCGGGTTGACGTAGATCAGACCCATGGTGGTCGCGCCAAGCGGCTTCTCCAGATCCCGCTCACCGGAATAGCGCTTGTCCGTGCCGAGCCACGCGGTCTCCGAGCCCCAGTAGACCTTCTCGGGCTCCCACACGTCCTCGCGGCCGCCGGCGAAACCGAAGGTCTCGAAGCCCATCGACTCCAGCGCCACGTTGCCTGTGAGGACCAGGAGGTCGGCCCAGGATATCTTCCGGCCGTACTTTTTCTTCACCGGCCACAACAGCCGGCGGGCCTTGTCGAGGCTGACATTGTCCGGCCAGCTGTTGATCGGCGCGAAGCGCTGCTGGCCGTGCCCGGCGCCACCGCGGCCGTCGGTCACCCGGTAGGTGCCGGCGCTGTGCCACGCCATCCGGATCATCAGCGGGCCGTAGTTGCCAAAGTCGGCGGGCCACCAGTCCTGCGAAGTGGTCAACAGCTGCCCGATATCCTGCTTCACCGACGGCAGGTCGAGGGTGGCAAACTCCCTAGCGTAGTTAAACCCCTCGCCGTATGGATCCCTGACCGGCGGGTTCGCGGCGAGAAGGTCAAGGTTGAGCCGGTTCGGCCACCAGATGCTGTTGGCGTCACCCTGTGTGGGACGCGACAGCTGGTCATGGATCACCGGGCAGCTGGCGCCCGGTGCGGGGACCTCCTCATCGGTCGTGATCTGTCCGTGCTGGTTTTCGGGCTGTGTCATGGCGATTCCTTCCGGTGGCCGATCGAATGATCAGG
>DATITT010000365.1:0-3763 GCA_035467435.1 Arthrobacter sp.
CGGCACCAGCACGGTCTGCGCACCGATTCCCAGGGAGCCGACGTGCTGGTACTGGAGCGTGCCGTCGGCGCTCTTGGCCTGGCGGCCGTCGGCGCCAACCACGGGACGTGCGGAGAGGACCGGCGTGACGGTGGTGGTGACCGGAACGCCGTCGCGCTCCACCGTGATGCCGACCTGCCTGTCCGCGGACGCGCGGATCCAGCCGGTGAGTTCATCCCAACTGGTCACGGCCTTGCCGTCGAAGGAGGTGATGACGTCGTTGGGCAACAGGCCTGCGGCGGCGGCGGGGGTGAGCTTGCAGTCGGCGGAGTCCGGGTCCACGGTTTCGCCGGCCTTGACCTGGCATTTGGAGACGTCGGCGATGGTGGTGGTCTGGGTGGCCATGCCGAAGCCCATCAGCAGCACGGCCGTCAGTGCCAGTCCGATCAGCATGTTCATGGCCGGGCCGCCGAGCATCACCACGATCTTCTTCCAGACCGGCAGCTTGTAGAACACACGGTTCCCGTCGGCGGGACCGACCTCCTCGTGCGCCTGGGAGCGGGCGTCCGAGGCGAGGGACTGGAACATGCCGGTGCTGGAGGTGCGCACGGTGCCGTCGTCCTTGTTCGGCGGGTACATGCCGATCATGGAGACGAAGCCACCCAGCGGGATGGCCTTGAAACCGTATTCGGTCTCGCCCTTCTTGCGGGACCAGAGCGTGGGCCCGAAGCCGATCATGTACTTGGTGACGCGGACCTTGAACAGCTTGGCCGGCAGCAGGTGGCCCACCTCGTGCAGGGCAATGGACACGGCGATGCCGATCGCCACAAAGACGACACCGAGGATAAAGAGGAGGACGGGACTCATACTTCGATCTGCTGCTTCCTAGACGCTTCTGACGGCTAAACGTTCGTGGGTGCGGGCGCGTGCCCATCTTTCAGCATCCAGCACGGACTCCAACGTCAGCCCGGAGGATCCTGTGTGTTCGCTGAGGACTGCTTCGATGGTATCGACGATGTCGGTGAAACGGATCCGGCCCGCATGGAACGCCATCACGGCTTCCTCGTTCGCGGCGTTAAAGACAGCCGGGTAGGTACTCCCCTGCCGCGCGGCTTCCTTGGCCAGTTCGACGGCGGGGAACGCCCCGGTGTCCAGCGGCTCGAAGGTCCAGCTGGTGGCTTTGCTCCAGTCGCACGGCCGGGCCGGGCCGGGGACGCGGTCCGGCCAGCCCAGGCCCAGGGCTATGGGCAGGCGCATGTCCGGCGGGGAGGCCTGGGCGATCGTGGAGCCGTCGATGAACTGGACCATCGAGTGGACCACGGACTGGGGGTGGACCACGACGTCGATCCGGTCCAGCGGGATGTCGAAGAGCAGGTGCGCCTCGATCACTTCCAGGCCCTTGTTGACCAGGCTGGCGGAGTTGGTGGTGACCATGAGGCCCATGTCCCAGGTGGGGTGGGCCAGGGCGTCCTGCGGGGAGACTTCGTGCAGCTCGTGCCGGGACTTGCCGCGGAACGGGCCGCCGGAGGCCGTGAGGATCAGCCGGTCCACCTCGGCCGCGGTGCCGGAGCGCAGGCACTGGGCGATGGCGGAGTGTTCGGAGTCGACCGGGACGATCTGGCCTTCGCGGGCCGCGGCCTTGACCAGGGCGCCGCCCACAATCAGGGATTCCTTGTTGGCCAGGGCCAGGGTCGCGCCGGATTTGAGCGCGGCCAGGGTGGGCGCCAGGCCGATGGAGCCGGTGATGCCGTTGAGCACCACGTCGGCCCCGATCCCCGCGATCCGGGTGGACGCGTCCGGCCCGGTGATGATTTCGGGACGGTAGCCCGTCACCCCGGCCGCGCCGGCGGCGTCGTCGATCAGGGCCTGGAGGGCGCCCGCGTCGCCGGACGCCGCACCGATGGCCTGGGCCCGGGTGTGGACGGCCTGCCGGGCCAGGAGCTCGAGGTTGCCGCCGCCCGCGCTGAGCGCCACGACCTCGAAAAGGTGCGGGGCGCCGTCGACGACGTCAATCGCCTGCGTGCCGATGGAACCGGTGGACCCGAGGAGGACGATCTTGCGCGGCTGCATGGTTCCAGTATCCCGCACCGCGCCCGGTGCCCGGTGCCCGGGTTGCCGAACAAAAGGAAAGGGCCAGCTGCGGCCACCCGGCGGGATGCGGCTGCGCATTGACGCTCCGAAGCGCAGGCGTAACGTGGGGACCGTGGAGTGGACGGCCTGGTTTGATGCGCCGGAGTATGAGTTCGCCCGGCAGGTGCTCCAGCGCGGCATCGCCACCCTCTACTTCGTGGCTTTCCTGTCCTCGCTCAACCAGTTTCCGGTCCTCCTCGGCGAGCGCGGGCTGTTGCCGGTGCCGGATTTCCTGGCACGATCCAGCCGCCTGCGCCGGCCCACCCTGTTCAGCTGGCGTTACTCGGACCGGCTGCTGCGGGCCGTCTGCTGGGGCGGCATGGCGATTGCCGCGCTGATCGTCGTGGGCCTGCCGCAGCTGGGCCCGCCCTGGGTTCCCATGCTGGCGTTCCTGGCGCTGTGGCTGTTGTACATGTCGATCGTCAATGTGGGGCAGACGTTCTATGGCTTCGGCTGGGAAATGCTGTTGCTGGAGGCCGGGTTCATTGTGGCCTTCCTTGGCTCCAACCAGACTCCCCCGCCGCGGACCATCCTGATCCTGCTGGCCTGGCTGGTGTTCCGCCTCGAGTTTGGGGCGGGCATGATCAAGATCCGCGGGGGCCGGGAGTGGCGTGACCTGACAGCCCTGTACTACCACCACGAGACCCAGCCGATGCCTGGGCCGCTCAGCCGGCAGGCGCATCTGCTGCCCAGGCCGTGGCACCGGATGGAGGTCCTGGGCAACCATTTCGCCCAGCTGGTGGTGCCGTTTTTCCTTTTTGCCCCGCAGCCGCTGGCCAGTGTGGCCGCCGGGATCATCATCTTCACCCAGCTCTGGCTGGTGGCAACCGGGAACTTCGCCTGGCTGAACTGGATGGCGATCCTGCTCGCCTTCGCCGCTGTCAGCGACCCGGTGGCGCATGCACTGGTCCCGGCGATCCCGCTCGACTGGCACGCCGGGGCCGCAGGCACAGCGCCGGACACCGCGGCGGGCGGCGCAGCAGACGCGGCGGCCGCCACTGTGGCCGGCAGCCAGGCGCCGGTCGCGTGGCTCGTGGTGGTCCTGCTCGCCACCGTGCTGCTCGTGGTGCTCAGCTACCGCCCGATCGAGAACCTGTTCTCCCACTACCAGCTGATGAACGCCGCCTTCAACCGCTGGCAGCTGGGGAACACCTACGGCGCCTTCGGCACGGTCACGAAGCAGCGGATTGAAATCGTCGTGGAAGGAACCCTCGCCGCGGAGCCCGACGACGCCGCGGACTGGCGGGAATACGGCTTCCGCGGAAAGCCCGGAGAGGTCCGGCGGATCCCGCGCCAGTGGGCGCCCTACCACCTGCGCCTCGACTGGCTGATGTGGTTCCTGCCGCTGCGCACCGTGCACGAGCAGTGGTTCTACGCTTTCCTGGCCAAGCTCCTGGAGGCCGACCGCGCGAGCCTGCGCCTGTTGCGGCACGATCCGTTCGACGGTGCCCGGCCCCGCTGGGTGCGGGCCCGCAGCTACCTGTACCGCTTCGCCACCCGGAAGGAATTCCGTGCCACGGGCCAGCGCTGGATCCGGATCCCGCTGCACGAGTCCATTCCGCCGTTGTCCCTGCCGCCCGGGGACTGAGAGCCGTTGGACTGAGAGCCGTTGGACGCAAATGGCCGGAATGGGGATCCCCATTCCGGCCATTTG
>DATITT010000366.1:0-5661 GCA_035467435.1 Arthrobacter sp.
CACATTCCCGCGGATTCACGGGCAGCCCATGCGCGGCTGGCAGGTTACGTGGAGCCGTACCTTGAGGGGGCCTCGTCCAGCGTGGTGGAGGCCGTCGCGATGGCGGCGAAGGGTCTGGGCCGGACAGCCCTCGACGTCTCGCTGAGCTGGCTGCTGACCCAGCACGGCGTGGCGACGGCGGTGGTCGGCCCCCGCACCCCGGTGCAGCTCAAGGAGATCCTGGACTCAACGCTGGAACCGCTGCCGCCGCAGATCGCCCAGGCCCTCGGGGATGTGTCCCACCCCGCCTGAGCGGCGTCCGCGGCCCGGCTCGGTCACTGGAGAATTTCGAGGTCTTCCTCGTCGTCGACGTCTTCTTCCTCGTCGTCGTCGCCGTCGTCAAGGACGCCAAGTCCCGTCACTTCGCCGTACGCTTCATAGAGCGCATCGTCGTAGACTTCGAAGGCATCAGCAACGGCAAAAAACGCTGCCTCGACCGCGGGGTCCCCGGGCCCCCGGCGCGCTGAAGCAGCGGCGAGGTGTTCTTCCAGGGCAGCCGCCAGGGCTTCAAGCGCGACACGCGGATCGATGCTCATGACTTCACGTTAGCCGGAAAAGGAAGAAAATGGAGAGCAATGAAGGAACATTTTCTCAGCAGTTCAGTCCGGCGGGAACGGGACTATGTGAGGCAGTACGAGTACCTCGTACTGACGGTAAGTCCTGAAGATTCCCTGACCGAGGCGCGCCGCCGCCTGGTGGAACACTCCGAGTACGGCAAGTGGGAGCTGGAGCGCAGCGTGCTGTATCTCGGTGGTGGCCGCCGGTTCTGGCTCCGCCGCCGTGTCACACAGGTCCAGCGGACCGTCTAGGGTCACGCAGGTCCAGCGGACCGTCTAAGGCGTCTCGAGCGGTCCCAGCCAGGCGTTGGCCACGGTGTTGTGCGCCGATTCGTCGTCGGAGGGGTGGAACATCCCCGCCAGCACGTCACGGTACAGCCGCTCCAGTTCGGAACCGCGGGAGTAGCTCGATCCCCCGGAAACCCTGATGGCCAGGTCCACGACCGTGCGTGCCGTCTCCGTCGCACTGACTTTGAGCCCGACCAGCTTCGGGAACCACTGGCTGCCGTGATCGGCCAGCGCGTCGATGTCCGCGGCGACGCTTGAGAGCTGGGGGTACAGCGCGTCCATCGCCATGGCGGCGTCTGCCACCTTCCAGCGGATGTCGGGATCCTGGGCGTAGCTGCGCCCGCCGTTCTTGAAGGACGTTCGCTGCTTCACGGCTTCAACGCCCAGGGTGAGGGCCCGTTCGCCGATGCCCGTGTAGACGGCCGCCAGCAGCGTTTCGAAGCAGGCGAAGATGGCGAAGATCAGCGGGTCCGCGTTCGGGCCGACCGGCAGCTTCCGGAAGATCCGCTCCGCCGGCACCACCGCGCCGTCCAGGACCGTCGTGTTCGACTGGCTGGCCCGCATGCCCAGGGTGTCCCAGTCGGCCAGGATCTCGTACCCGGGAGTGTCCCTGGTGAGGAAGCCGTGGACCAGTTGCCCCTCACCGTCCGCGGCAGAGGCGTCCTTCCCGAAGATCCCCAGCCGGGTCCACGCCGGCGAGAGGCTCGTAAAGATCTTGCGGCCGGTGAAGGAATATCCGCCGCCGGCCTGCGGGACAGCCGAGGTGCGGGAGTCGAAGAGCACCGAGTCGTTCCCTGCCTCCGAGTTCCCGAACGCGAAGATCTCACCCTGCGCGGCCTCCCGGAGGACAAAGTCGAGGGACGAGTCGCCCCGGGCGGCCAGGACGTGCGCGACGCCGGTCCAGACGAGGTGCATGTTGATGGCCAGCGCGGTGGCCGGGGCCGCCGTCGCCAGCCGACGCTGCAGCTGTGCCGCCGCCGGGAGCCCGAGGCCCAGTCCGCCGTCGGTCGCCGGAACGAAGATTTTCAGGTAGCCCGCCGCCGCCAGCTCCGCCAGGTCCTCGTGGAAAAAGGCGTTGTCCCGGTCGTAGCCGGCGGCACGCCCGCGGATCCGTTCCAGCAGGGCATCGGGCAGGACGTCTTCAGGACGCATAAGCGGTGACTTTCAGGCTTCAGTAATTGGTGAGCAGGGTGTCCAGGACCCGCGCGCCGAATTTCAGGGAGTCGGTGGGGACACGTTCGTCCACGCCGTGGAACATCCCGGTGAAGTCCAGCTCGTCGGGGAGCTGGAGCGGCGCGAAGCCGTATCCGGTGATGCCCAGGCGGCTCAGGGACTTGTTGTCCGTGCCGCCGGACAGCGTGTAGGGCAGGACTTTGGCTCCCGGGTCCTCGGTGTGCAGCGCGTCGATCATGGAGTCCACGAGGTTCCCGGCGAATGGAACCTCAAGGGAGACGTCGTTGTGGACGTAGCTCACGGCCACGCCCTTGCCGGCGAGTTCGCGGACGATTTCGAGGACGTGCTCCTCCTGGCCGGGCAGGGTCCGGCAGTCGATGAGGGCCTCCGCCGATTCGGGGATCACATTGTGCTTGTAGCCGCCCTTGAGCAGGGTGGGGTTGGTGGTGTTCTGCAGGGTGGCGCCGACGAAGCGGGCCACGGTGCCGAGCTCCCTGAGGATCTTGTCCGGATCGTCGGGATCGAATTCCACACCTGTGAGTTCCGTCACGCCGTCGAGGAACTGCCGCGTGGTGGGCGTCAGTTCCACCGGCCAGCGGTATTCCCCGATCCGGGACACTGCGCTGGCCAGACGCGTGACGGCGTTGTCCGTGTTGATCTGGGAGCCGTGGCCGGCGCGGCCGTGCGCGACGAGGCGGAGCCAGGACAGGCCCTTTTCGGCGGTCTGGAGCAGGTAGGTGCGCTGGCCGCCGATGGTGGCGGAGAAGCCGCCGACTTCGGAGATGGCCTCGGTGGCGCCGTCGAAGAGTTCGGGCCGCTTCTCGATCGCGTAGCGGGCGCCGTAGGTGCCGCCGGCTTCCTCGTCGGCGAAGAACGCAAAGATGAGGTCCCGCTTGGGCTTGCGCCCGGTGCGGGCGAAATTCCGCAGAACGGAGAGGATCATGGCGTCCATGTCCTTCATGTCCACGGCGCCGCGGCCCCAGATCATGCCGTCCTTGAGTTCCGCACCGAAGGGATCCACCGACCACTGCTCGCGGAGTGCGGGGACAACGTCCAGATGCCCGTGGACCACGAGGGCACTGGCCGAGGGGTCCTCCCCGGCGAGCCTGGTCACCACGCTGGCGCGGCCCGGGGCGGCCTCGAAGATTTCGGCGTCCAGCCCCACTTCAGTCATCAGACCCGCGGTGTAGTCGGCGGCCGCCCGCTCCCCCGGGCCGGAACCGTCGCCGTAATTGGACGTGTCGATCCGGATCAGTTCCTGGCAGATTCTGACGACTTCGTCCTCGGGCCTGATGTCAGTCATGTTTCACTCCTCGTGGCGTCGGCTCGGTTGCTGGCTTCAGCCTACCCACATGCCCGCCAAGGGCCCGATTATTTGTTTCGGGAAAGTTCATGCTAGAGTCTTTCTCGCTGCTTCGGAGAAAACCGAAACGCTGAAAGGCGAAAAGGTTCACCGAATACCACCTGCGCGGGTGGCGGAATGGCAGACGCGCTAGCTTGAGGTGCTAGTCCTCGAAAGGGGGTGGGGGTTCAAGTCCCCCTCCGCGCACAAGGGAAAACCCCCAGAATCCAAGGATTCTGGGGGTTTTCTTCTGTCCCCGCCCACGCGGGCTCCGGTCAACCGCATCACCAGAAAGGCAGAGTTGTCCTGCAGCACCAAGGACTACCTTGCCGTGGTGACCGTTTCCCCGGACGGAGAGCTCTCCCGGTTCGTCAACAACAGGCCCGTCTCTGCGTTTCAGGGGTCCCGGCGGAAGGCGCTGGAGATGGAAAAGTGGGCCAGCGAGCACCGCGATGAGATGGCCGCCATCAGCGATGCGACCGAAAACGGGTTCCGCTAAGCCCCCAAAGCGGCCCGTCAGCCGTTGACCCCGTCCAGCAAAAACGCCCCGGATCCGATCTCGGGGCGTTTTTCGCGGCTCCAGCCCGGCAGGGCCCCGTACCGAAAACAGGCGGAGTGCGTCGAAATGAGGGTTTTGGGGTCTTTTTATGGCCACTTGACCTACCAGACCCTACCCGTGGGCAACAGGTTGGTGGGTCGCAACTTCTGCCCCAGTGCTGGGAACTTCGCCCCAAAAACGACCCAACCGGGGGTGGGTGCGGGTCGGCCCTGGTGGGCAGAGCCCTTTCTGGCCTCCCCGGCGCCGGGCCGCACACAGAAGGGCATGAGCAACCAACGATTCAACGCGGCCCTCCATTCCCGGTCCGGCGAGGGCACCTTCACCGCCACATCCCATTCCGACGGCGTCCCCTCCCTGGCCGGCGTCCCCATCGGCCAGCCGCGGGAGATGACCCGTGAGGAGCTCATCGTCACCGGCCAGGCGGTCTCCGACAACCCGGCCCACTCCGAGGTCACACGCCAGGTCCAACACAACCGCCGGCAGCTCGCCGAGGCGGTCAAGGCGATGGACGAGACGATGCTGAACGCCACCGTCGTCCATGTCTGCCAGGTCCTCCCGGGCGCAAAGGAACTGCGCGTGAAGGCCTACCGGCTCGGCGACCAGCAGATGATTCCGGCCTTCGTGCGGACCGCCGACGACGGATTCATCGGCGCGAACCATGACAAGGGGCCGAACGGCGACTGGGCCCGCCGCTCTGTCGAGGGTGCCGACCCCGGATCTCTCACCGATGCACTGGCCGGCATCACCCCGCACAGCGAGATCTGGGACACCGACCCCCGCTGCGACTACGACCCGCAGACCGAAGAGCACATCATCTACCTCGACGGCCGCCGCCGCCACGAAAGCTAGGAACCACAGCCATGGCCATCCCCACTTTTCAGCCTCAGGGCGTTCCCTCCGGCGTCCAGTTCGCCCCCGACACCCGAACCGAACCGGCCATCAACCTCTCCCCCGATGGGGACAGGACCCACACCGCTCCGCTCAGCGGACCATTGAGCTGCACAACGCCAGCTTCGACCAGCTGCCTCCGTGGCCGGCCGGAATGCCGCAACCGACCGCGTCTTTCGACTTCAGCAACTCCAAGTGCGAAACGGCCGTCACCGTCGACGGGAAGCTGATGAACTATTGGGACTCCGACACGGACGGCACCATCAACGACACCGACCACGGCACCAATCCGTGGGAAGACTTCGACGAAGAAGACCAGGAGATAGCGCTCCACCGGGGCAAGAGGGTTCACCAGCGGATCGATGCCTCCACGTACGGCATCATGATCGAGGCCACGAACCAGCCGGCCGTCAACGACATCATCCTTGCCCACGCCCTCGACAAGGAACCGGCTCCCGCGGCCGCCGGCCCGGACCGTGCCGACAAGACCATCAGAGAGGACTACATCGAAGCCGCCCAGGAGCGCGTCTACCGGGCACGCAAGGAACTCCAGCAGGTGTACCTGATTGCCGCCGCCCAGGAGCTGCGCGCGAAGCACCCGGAGATCGACTCGTTCGATTTCTCCAGTGACGGTAGAGAGCCCCGCATGGAGGCCGCCTGGGATGTCGACGGCAAACAGATCGAACAGGACAAGCTCGAGGCCGCGAACCACGACTTCTTCAAGTACCGGAACTCCGAACTTCGAGACGCTGATGGGCAGGGACCCGATCTACGTCGGCGAAGCGATCGCGTTCCGGCCCGGCGCATAGCCGCCG
>DATITT010000367.1:0-8133 GCA_035467435.1 Arthrobacter sp.
GTTTCAGGCCAAGCGACGCAGCACGCGCCAAGGCTTCCACGTCGCTCAGGCCGCGGGGCTGGCGCAGGGAATTGAGCAGACCCGCCTGCGCCTGCTGGCTCAGGTCGAGCCGGTCCCGTTCCGCCAGACGGTTAATGGCCAGGGTCTGCGCCGCCCGCTCCAGCACCATGGCGGCCGTCTCGTCGTCGTCGAGTGGCACGGGAACAACCAGACGGCCCCACAGCTGCTGCCGTACCCCCACCGGCGCCTGAAGCCAATCCTCAGGCCCGGTCCGTTCCGTCGACACCGGCGACGGCGTCGTCCGCGACCGCCGCTCCCAGTCATCGAGCAGTTCCGCCGTGGCTAGCTGCCGGGAGGAGTAGGAGAGGACCAGGTGGGAAAGGTCCTCCAAGACAACCGGGGCACCGATCATCATCGCTGCCTGCTCCACGACCTGCTGCGTCCCCGCGCTTGCCAGGCTCAACAGGGTAAAGGCTTCGTGGACGTCCCGCGCCCGTTCCACGCGCTCCAGCTGCTCGGCAACGATGATCCGGTGCACAACCTCCGTAATCTGCACGAAGCGCACCCGCCGTTCCACCACGATCACAGGCAGTGCCGTCCCGAGCGCGGCAGTGCGCAGAGCATCCATGCTGCGCATTCGGTTTCCGATGATTTCCACAATCAAGCCCGAGGCTCCAGCCTCCCCCAGTGACCGGATAAACGAGGCCGTGCGTCCGGGCGCCTTTTCCAGCTCAAGACCCGTGGTGAGCACAAGTTCTCCGCCGGACAGCAGCCCCGAAATATCGAGGACTTCGCTCACATGGACCCAGCGGACAGGGTTATCCAGGGCTGCTTCGCCGCCGAGGACCTGTGGACCAGCCTCTAGCAGCACAGGAAGGCCAAGGATTGAGCGGACGGTGGGCAACATTTACAAAGTGTAAAGCAAGTCCCAATTTCCTTTACACACCGGCTCTTACGGTGTGCATCCCTGCCGGAGACACTGGACGCAAGACACCCGACACTCCGCACCAGGGGAACTAGTTGCACAACATCGAGCACTGGGACCGTATCCGGCCAGCCCACGGCACCGCGGACGCTGCACGCCGCGCCTACGAATTGGACCGCAAGCATGTCTTCCATTCCTGGTCCGCCCAGGACCTCCTGGACCCCATGGTCATTACCGCGGCCCAAGGCTCCCATGTATGGGACGGTGACGGCAACAAGTATCTGGACTTCTCCTCGCAGCTGGTCAACACCAATATTGGCCACCAGCACCCCGCGGTCGTGTCCGCGATCGCAGCCCAGGCCGCAAAACTGTGCACCATCGCCCCGAGTTACGTCAATGACGCCCGCTCAGAGGCGGCACGCCTGATCGCGGAGCGGACCCCCGGTGAGCTCAACAAGGTTTTCTTCACCAATGGTGGCGCGGATGCCAATGAGCACGCCGTCCGCATGGCCCGGCTCCACACCGGCCGCCACAAGGTCCTCTCGGCCTACCGCTCGTACCATGGCGGCACCCAGCTCGCCGTGAACCTCACAGGGGATCCGCGCCGCTGGGCCAGTGACAACGCCAGCACCGGCACCATCCACTTCTTCCCGCCCTACCTGTACCGCACCGCGTTCCATTCCACGACGCAGGAACAGGAAAGCCAGCGCGCCCTGGAACACCTGGAGCAGCTGGTCGGTTTCGAGGGCCCGTCCACGATCGCGGCGCTGATACTCGAATCGATTCCCGGGACAGCCGGCATCTACCTGCCCCCGCCGGGATACCTCCAGGGCGTACGGGACCTGTGCAACCGATATGGCATCGTCCTCATCGCCGACGAGGTCATGTCAGGCTTTGGCCGGACGGGCAAGTGGTTTGCCATCGAGCACTTCGATGTCGTGCCGGACCTGCTCACCTTCGCCAAAGGCGTGAATTCCGGCTATGTCCCCCTGGGTGGCGTGGCCATCAGTCCCGAAATCGCAGCCACTTTCGGCAAGCGCGTCTACCCCGGCGGTCTGACGTACTCCGGCCACCCGCTGGCGACTGCGGCCGCTGTGGCCACCATCAACGCGATGGAGGATGAGCAGACCGTGCAACATGCTGCCTCCCTCGGTGAGACGGTGATCGGACCGGCTCTCGCCGGCTTCGCGGACAAACACGTATCGGTCGGCGAGGTGTGCGGAACAGGGGTCTTCTGGGCCATCGAGCTGGTCAAGAACCGCGAGACCCGCGAACCGATGGCCGCCTATGGTGGATCCAGCCCGGAAATGAACCAGCTCGTGGCTGCCTGCAAGTCCCGCGGTCTCCTGCCCTTCGCCAACTTCAACCGCATCCACGTGGTTCCCCCCTGCAACACCCTGGTGGAGGATGCCCGGGCCGGACTCTCCATCCTGGACGAAGTGCTGGACATCGCGGACGGTATCGCCGCCTAAGCCGCCCCACTAGAGCACGGGAGGACGGACGCTCCCATATATTCGGGGATGGCACGTCCGTCCTTCCCGCCGACAGCAGCACTTAGCCCGCGGCGGTGAGGAACTCCTTCAGCAGCGGTCCGGAGACGGTGGCGCCGAGCCCGCCTTCCTCGACGAACACGGCGACCGCGAGGTCCCCCTGCACGGCCACGATCCAGGCGTGGGTCTTGGGCGGGTTGTCGCTGCCGAACTCGGCGGTTCCGGTCTTCGCCGCCACCGGGGCGCCCGGGACGGAGGCGAGGAAGCCGGTGTGTCCGGAGGTGACCACGGCACGCATCATGTCCGCCAGGGCGGCGGCCTCCGCAGCGGTGACCGGGGTGCCGGAGGCTGGCGCCGGGGCCGGGGCGGGTGCGGAAGCTGATGCCGGGGCGCCGGCTGAAGGGGTTGCTGCGGCGCCGCCCGCTGCCGCCTCGCCGGCGTCGGGGTTCAGCACCAGCTGCGGCGATAGCGGCGCACCCTTGGCGACCGAGCCCGCCATGATGGCGGCTGCCAGCGGGGACATCAGCACCTTGCCCTGGCCGATCATCGAGGCGGCGTGCTCGGTGCCCGTGGCCTCGCCCGGAACCGAGCCCAGGAACGCGCCGGCCCCGAGTGCCGGGGCTTCCACTGCGACGCCGAGGGAGGTGGCGGCGGCTTCCAGCTGGGCCTGGCTGACGGTGTCGCGGGCGTTGATGAATGCGGTGTTGCAGGAGTGCGCGAACGCATCCCGCAAGGTCACGGAGCCCAGCGAGGAGGCCGGGTAGCCCTCGGCGTTTTTGAAGGTCCGGCCGTCGACGGTCAGGGTTGCGGGGCACTCCACCGTGGAATCCGGGGTCATGCCGTTGCGGATCATGGCCAGGGAGTCCACGATCTTGAAGATGGATCCGGGGGCGTACTGGCCCAGCAGCGCGGTGTCGTAGCCGTTGCTGCCCGGTCCGGAGGCGGCGGCGAGTACGGCGCCGCTGGAGGGCCGGAGCGCGACAATGGCCGACGCCGGGCCCACCTTGCCCAGCACGTCTTCGGCCAGCTGCTGCAGGTTGGGATCCAGGGTTGTTTTCAGCGGCGTTCCCACCCGCATCTCGGTCTGGTAGAGGGAGCGGCGGCCGCCGTTGGGCAGGCCTTGCCGTTGTTCCGCGGTGAGGCCGGCCGTCTGGGCGAAGATCTGGGTGCCGCTGGTGCCGCGCAGCTGGGCGTCGTACTGCTGCTGCAGTCCGCCCGTGCCCGTGGTGTCCCCGGCCTGGAGGGCTCCGCCCGACTTTTCGACCTGCTCTGCGCTGGCCTCGCCCACGGTACCCAGCAGGGCGCGGGCAAACCCCCGGGTGGGAGCGAGGGGAACAGAGTCAGGGATGGCCCGGGCGCCGGGAATCTCCCCGATCTGGTCGTCGGTGATGGTCCGGCCGTCCTCGCGCAGGGTTATCGCGGTGACGAAGGCCTCGGGTCCGGCCGCCTGGACCTGCTGTACGTAGGCCGCGGGATCCACTCCCACCAGCTGGGCGAGTTGGGTCGCGGACGCCGCCGGATCAGCTGAAGCCAGGAGGGGTTTGTCGATGCCGACGTTCACGACCGGCCGGTAGGTGACCAGCTTGGCGTCACCGGCGCCCAGGATCTCCGCCCGCGCCGGGGACTGGGACAGGGTGCCGAGAATCTCACCCTCGGCCAGCCCGGGGACCAGGGCGGCCGGGTTCCAGACCGTCAACCACTTGTCGCCGGACTTCTTCAACTCGGCGGAGGTGGTGTACTTCCACTCACCGGAGCCGATCTTCCAGCTGTAATTCAGCGGGACCGTGGCGGTGTCCTCGTCGAGTGTCAGCTCGCCGCTGTCCACCGCGGGCTTGACCGGGTCCAGGGCCTGAAACACCTCGTTGAGCTGCTCGTTCGCCGCGCCGGAGTCCTTGCCGTCAAAGGCGACGGAGCCGACGTCGAGCGCCGAAACAGCGGACGCAAGCTGCGTCGCCGCGTCCTGCGCGCCGGCTCGGCCGTCGTCGCAGGACACCAGCGCGGCGCCCAGAATGAGACCAACAAGGACAGCTGAAAGTTTTGATATTTTCCCCACCGCGCCATTATGCCCCGCGCCGCAGACAAAGACCTTGTCACACTGCGCTTCCCGACGACCCGGAGTTCCCGCTTCGGCCCCGACGTTCCTGCCCGGTCACTTCGGACCGCAGTCCGCCCGCAGGCCCGCCCTTCGGCGGAATTCCGGGCATCCGCCGCGCTTGCCACGCCGCTGGCGCCGGGTGACTGGGAAGGAACGCGGCGGCGAAGGAGCGCGACGGCGACGTCCGGGCTCAGAAGCGCCGGATGATCCTGCGCTGGGCGGCCACGGAGATCGCGGCCGTGCGGTTGTCCACTCCGAGCTTGCCGTAGATATGCACAAGGTGGGTCTTGACCGTTGCCTCGGAGATGAACAGCTGCTTGGCGATGGCCCGGTTGCCCAGGCCCGTGGCGAGCAGCTCCAGCAGTTGGATTTCGCGCGTGGACAGGACGGGTTCGGGATTGCGGATCCGGCCCATCAGCCGTGCCGCCACCTCGGGGGCCAGCGCGGTCTGGCCGGCGGCGGCGGAGAGCACCGCCTGGCGGATCTGCTCCGGCGGTGCGTCCTTGAGCATGTAGCCGCTCGCTCCGGCTTCCACCGCGGCGAGGATATCGGCGTCGGAGTCATAAGTGGTGAGGATGAGCACGGGCGGGGCGGGCTGGCCGGCCTCTCCTGCCTTGATTCTGCCGGTCGCCGTGACGCCGTCCATGCCGGCGCCCATCTGCAGATCCATGAGGACGACATCGGCGGGCTCGCCGAGGGCCCGGAGCCGGGAGAGCTGGGCCAGGGCCGCGCCGCCGTCGGCCGCCTCCGCGGCGACGGTGATGCCCTCGAAATCGCTCAGCATGGCCCGCAGCCCGGCACGGACCACCGGGTGGTCGTCCACCAGCAGGACGCGGATATCGTTCACGCTGGGTTCTCTGCCGGAGCGTCCCCGAGCGGGAGCCGGATGGCCACCACGGTTCCTTCGCCGGGGGCGGACTCGATGTCCAGTCTGCCGGAAAGCGCTGCCACCCGTTCCCGGAGCGATTTCAGCCCGTAGCCCGAGCCGTCGGGGCTCCCGGCGGGGTCCCTGACCGCCGAGGGGTCAAAGCCGGCGCCGTCGTCGTAGATATCCATCGCCACTTCGCTGCCCAGGAAGGACAGGGTCACGACGGCGGTGTCCGCCTTGGCGTGCACCCACACGTTCGCGAGGCTTGCCTGCGCGGCCCGCAGCAAGGTGGTGCGGTACGGGTTGGGCAGGTCCACCGGGGTTCCTTCAAGGTCGAAGCGGCAGCGCAGCCGGGTGCCGCGGGCGGCTGCTTCGGTTTCGGTCTTTTCGCAGAGCCGGCGCAGGCTGTTGACCAGCGGATCCTCAGGCGAGGTCCCCGCTGGATTTTCCAGCGAGCTCCCCGCTGGGTTCTCCGTTGAGCCCTCCGGCGAGCTCTCCGCTGGGTTCGTTCCTGATTTCTCCGCAAGGGCGGGGGGCTGCAAGCCGCGGACGAAGTTGCGGGCCTCGGCGAGATTGGCCGATGCGGTCTCCTGGACCGTCCGAAGCCGGTCCCGGGCCGTGGCGGTGTCCCCGTCATCGAGGGACTTTTCCGCCGAGCGGCCCATCAGCACGATGCTGGAGAAGCCCTGGGCCAGGGTGTCGTGGATTTCGCGGGCCAGCCTGGCCCGCTCGGCCAGTGTGCCGGCGTCGTGCTGGCTGCGGGCTAGTTCGGCGCGGGTGCGGCGCAGTTCCTCGGCGGCGAGCCGCTGGTTTTCGGCTTCCAGATAGAGCGCCCGGTACGCCAACCCGGTGACCACGGCAAAGGCCGCCCCGAACGCCGGTCCCAGCACCATCGGAAGCTGCAGTGCCCCGCCGTCGGCGCCGGTGTTGTGGAACCAGAGCGCCACAATGACCAGCACAGTGCTCAGCGCGATCGCCGGCAGCGCCAGCCGCAGCGGCAGCACATGCAACTGCAGGAAGAAGAGCGGGAACGCCAGCCACACGAAGTCGGCGCTGGCCCAGATCAACAGCAGCCAGAGCAGGCAGACAGCCCCCAGCCACAGCTGTGAATACGGCCGGGGATCGAACCGGAACGGATCCGTGGAGTGGCGTTTCTCCAGGACGGTGCCCAGCACGTAGACGGCGGCGAGAATCAGCGCGAGGCCGAGCGTGAGCCAGGTTATGCCCTGCAGCCCCGAGCCGAGCAGCCGAACCAGGGCGACGAGCAGCAGGACGGCGAAGCCGCTGTGCAGGCACACCCGCAGCACACGCAGAATCAGCGCGGCATCCGGTGCGGCGGCTGTGGCGGACCCTGCCGGGACGCTGCGGGCCTTGTCATCCATGACTTAAGCGTAGCGCCGGGCCGGACGGATTCCGGTCAGAATGCCGCTGCCCGGCCACTATCAACCTTTTGGTTGACCCGCGGGTCAACCACTCCGGCCGGCAGCCCCAACCGTGCAGGCGATCCCAGCGTCGCGCCGCAGCGTGAGGCTTGAAGCAAGGCCACAACCCCTCGAAAAGGACTCCCATGTATCTCGCTCTCCGCGACCTCCGCTTCGCCAAAGGACGCTTTGTTCTGATGGGCGGAGTTGTCGCGCTCATCACCCTGCTGCTCGTGCTGCTTTCCGGACTCACCGCCGGCCTGGGCAACCAGTCGACGTCGGCCCTCGCCGCACTGCCGGCGGACCAGATAGTCTTTGGGGCTCCCGCCGGAGACAGCGCCAAGGCGTCGTTTACCGAGTCCGAGGTCACCCGAGGGCAATGGTCGGAGTGGGCCTCCCGGGAAGGCGTGGCGCAGGCCGAACTGCTCGGCATCAGCCAGAGCCGCTTCCAGGCCATTGGCCCCGCAGGCACCCCGTCCGGGACGGCCAGCGTGGCAGTCTTCGGCACCGAGGGCACCCGCCTGGCACCGGCCCCCGCAGCCGAGGGCACGGTTGTGATCGGCAGCAGCCTCGCCAAGGAGCTCGAGCTGCAGGCCGGCAGCCTCGCCACTGTGGGCGGAACCGAACTGACCGTCTCCGCCGTCGTCCCGGACCAGTGGTACTCCCATACCGGCGTTGTCTGGACGACCCTCGCCGACTGGCGGAAACTGGCCCACATCACCGGCACTGAGGCCGCCGCGACCGTCATCGCCGTCACCTCCGACGACGGACCGGTGGTCGACGCCGATGCCGCCAACGCAGCCGCCGGGACCGTCAGCACCACCCGGGACGGGTCCTTCCAGGCCCTGGGGTCCTACAAAAGCGAAAACGGCTCCCTGGTGCTCATGCAGGCATTCCTCTACGGGATCTCGGCCCTGGTCATCGTGGCATTCCTGACGGTGTGGACGGTGCAGCGCACCCGGGATATTGCGGTCCTCAAGGCCCTCGGGGGATCGTCCGGCTACGTCCTCAAGGACGCCATGGTCCAGGCGGCGATCGTTCTGCTCGCCGGGGCCGTGGCCGGGGGTGCCGCCGGCGTGGCCGGCGGAGTCCTCGCCGCCGGGGCTGCCCCGTTCCTGCTGACCCCGCAGACCATCCTGCTGCCGGTCGTGGGGATCGTGGTGCTCGGACTCGCCGGCGCTGTCCTGGCAGTCCGGAGCATCACCCGGGTGGATCCGCTCCTGGCCCTTGGCGGCAATTAGCCCCGCGCTGCACCCGGACACCCAAATATTCCTTGAAAGGCATACACCGTGAACACTGCCCTGAACCTCGTCAACATCACCCTGGAGTACCCC
>DATITT010000368.1:0-2019 GCA_035467435.1 Arthrobacter sp.
TGGAGGTCCGCGGCCTGAGCGTCGACTTCGGCGTCGACAAAAAGTGGGTGCCTGCCGCCATCGGTTTGAATTATGAGGTGCGCGCCGGTGAAGTGCTCGCGATCGTGGGGGAGTCGGGGTCGGGCAAGAGCGCCAGCTCGATGGCCCTGCTGGGTCTGCTGCCGAGCAACAGCCGTGTGACCGGAAGTGTCAAGCTCGCCGGGAAGGAGCTGATGGGGGCGGACGAGGCCAACATCAGGGCTGTCCGCGGCAAGGAAGTGGCCGTGATCTTCCAGGAGCCCATGACCGCGCTGAACCCGGTTTACACCGTGGGCGCCCAGATCGTGGAGACCGTCCGGCTGCACAGCGAGGTCTCTCCCGACGAGGCCCGGCTGCGCGCCCTGCGGATGCTCGAGCTTGTGGAGCTGCCGGACCCGGAGAAAGCCTTCCGGTCCTACCCCCACCAGCTTTCCGGTGGACAGCGGCAGCGCGCCATGATCGCCCAGTCGCTGTCCTGCGATCCCAAGCTGCTGATCGCCGACGAGCCCACAACGGCCCTCGACGTGACCGTCCAGGCGGAAATCCTGGACCTCATGCGCAACCTGCGGAACAAGCTGGACAGCGCGATCGTCCTGATCACCCATGACATGGGCGTCGTCGCCGACCTGGCGGACCGGATCGCGGTGATGCGACGCGGCGTGATCGTGGAAACGGGGACGGCCGCCGAGATCTTCCACAACCCCCAGCACGAATACACGCAGGCCCTGCTGGCCGCCGTGCCGCACCTCGGCCAGCGCGGCGCGGATGCGGCCCTGGAAGTGGACGTCACCGCAGCCCTTGCCGCCGCCACCCACGCCGAACTGAGCTCCGTCCCGGAAGAGCAGCTGCTCCGGCGCGAGCGTGAAAACGCTGCGGCCCTGGCAGCTGCGGCAGCCGCCCAGCCGCAGGGAGAGCCGGTGCTGGAGCTGACCGACGTGGCCATCGAATACCCCAAGCAGGGCCGCGTGCCCGCGTTCCGCGCTGTGGAAGGCGCCAACCTCGTGATCTATCCGGGCCAGGTTGTCGGGCTGGTGGGGGAGTCCGGTTCCGGCAAGACAACCATCGGGCGCGCCGCCGTCGGGCTGCTGCCGGTTGCGGCCGGCACCATGAAGGTCGTCGGGCAGGACATTTCCGCCGCCAAGAGGAACGGCCGGCAGCTTCACGAGATGCGCCGCCACGTTGGCATGGTGTTCCAGGACCCGTCATCATCGCTGAACCCGAGGCTTCCAATCGGCGAGAGCATCGGTGAGCCGATGTTCCTGGCCGGGGTGGCGAAAGGCGCCGAGCTGCAGCAACGCATCGAGGCGCTGCTGGACCAGGTCGAGCTCCCGCGGAACTACCGCAACCGCTACCCGCACGAGCTCTCCGGCGGGCAGAAGCAGCGGGTGGGCATCGCCCGGGCGCTCTCGCTCAAGCCGAAACTGATGGTCGCCGATGAGCCCACCTCGGCCCTGGACGTGTCCGTGCAAGCCAAGGTGCTCGACCTGTTCCAGAACCTGCAGAAGGAACTCGGGTTTGCCTGCCTCTTCGTCACCCACGACCTCGCGGTCGTGGACGTGCTGGCGGACCGGATCTGCGTGATGCAGCGCGGCCGCATCGTCGAGCAGGGCACCCGGGACCAGATCCTGCGCAATCCGCAGGAGCCCTACACCCAGCGGCTCCTGGCGGCCGTGCCGCTGCCGGATCCGGAAAAGCAGCGGGAACGCCGCGAGCTGCGGGCCCAGCTGCTGGCCGCCGGCCCGAGTTAACCCGCCGTAACAGGGCCCGACCGGCATCGAAACGACGGCACTGGCCTATCGCCGGTGAGCCGACGTCTGCCCTGGGCGGCGTCTCGTCGAACGCGGTACCACGACGGCGATCGTGGGCGAGTCGGTCTCCGGCAGGTCCACCGTGGCGCAGATGGTGCTGAACCTGCTCGCGGAACTGCAGTCCCGGCTGGGCCTGACCGAGCGGCTGGCTCAGCGGGTTGTCAAGGACTCCACCAGTCCGGGGCCACGGGCC
>DATITT010000369.1:0-1645 GCA_035467435.1 Arthrobacter sp.
CTCCCGGCGACGGCATGGACGCCGCGATGGGGGCTGTGGTGAGCCGGCAGCAGTTCGAGCAGAACCGGGCGGCGGTGCGCTCCGCCGTCGAACGCGGCGCCACGCTGCTGGCCGGCGCGCACGACGGCGACCCCGCCGGGCCGCTGGTCTTCCCGGCCGCTGTGCTCACGGGGCTGCCGTTCGACGACGCTGCTGTGACCGAGGAGATTTTTGGCCCGGTGGTGGCCGTGCTGGAGGTCCCCGACTACGAGGCCGGACTCGC
Organism: Arthrobacter sp.; assembly: GCA_035467435.1. Classification (GTDB taxonomy): domain Bacteria; phylum Actinomycetota; class Actinomycetes; order Actinomycetales; family Micrococcaceae; genus Arthrobacter. The sequence continues at coordinate 263 of DATITT010000369.1, forward strand.
CGCGATTAACGATTCCCGCTACGGCCTCACCGCCGGCATCTGCACCGATTCCCTGGCCCGCGCCACGGACTTCGCCGCGCGGGCGCAGGCCGGCGTCGTCAAGGTCAACCGTCCGACGGCGGGCCTGGACCTGAACGTCCCGTTCGGCGGCGTGAAGGACTCCTCCACCAACACCTTCCGCGAACAGGGGAAGTCCGCGCTGGACTTCTACACCTGGGGCAAGACCGTCTACACGGGTGTGTAGCGCGCCGTGACGTATGTGATCGCGCAGCCCTGCGTGGATGTGAAGGACAAGGCCTGCATTGACGAATGTCCGGTGGACTGCATCTACGAGGGTGAGCGTTCGCTGTACATCCACCCGTCCGAGTGTGTGGACTGCGGCGCCTGCGACCCGGTCTGCCCGGTGGAGGCGATCTACTACTCCGACGATGTGCCGGAGGTGTGGGCGGACTACGTCGGGGCCAACGTGGAGTTCTTCGCAGAGCTGGGGTCGCCGCAGGGCGCCTCGGCGCTCGGGAACCTCGGCCGCGACCATCCTGTGGTCACGGCCGAGCCGGTTTCGGCCCGCTGAACAGGGGCTGCCCCGTCCATTCGCCACAAGCGACCGCCAAGCATCCTTGTTTGGCGGCCGCTTGCGTCACATCGCCGAGATGGGGCTGCGGCTAGAAGCGGACCAGGGAGTACGGCAGGCTCGGCAGGTTCCCCGCAGTCCAGGGGCGGTCCGATTTTTCCACTGGAAGGTGGCCGCGGCCGTCGCGAACCACCAGCACCACCGTGCCGACGATGGCGAACAGGGCAACCGCAGCCAGGACTATCAGCAGAACCACAAAGGACCCGGTCATGTCCAACACCTCTAAGATCAATTTTACTGCGGTCAGCGCCTGCGAGAATGGCCAGATGACCGCCATCATCCTGGGCTGGAACCCGGACCGCTGGAATGACTGGAACTACGCGACTGTTGTTGAGCGCGTGGCCGCGACCGGGCTGCACCTTGAGCGCTGGAGCGTGGGCGGCCACGGGGGCATCGCCGCGGGCACGGACGCCTGGCTGCTCCTGCAGGGTGACCACGGCCGGGGACTTATTGGCCATGGAGTCGTAGTCTCGGGGCACCCCGAAACCGGCCCGCACTCGCTCACGCCGGCTGGCGCAGCCCCGGACGTGGCCCCGATGTATGTGCAGGTGGCCTTCGAGTCACTCCTGCCGCCCGGCGAGCAGATCGCCGTCGACGTTCTCACGGAGGCGCTTCCCGGCGTCCCCTGGAACGATGATGATGCCGCCGGGCTGAGCGTTGAGCCGGCCGAGGAAGCGGCGATCCGGTCCCTGTGGCGGCACTTCGGCCCGCTGCCCGGGCCGGACCCCACCAGGCCCGGTCCCGGCACCTAC
>DATITT010000370.1:0-1834 GCA_035467435.1 Arthrobacter sp.
CCGCACGGTTCTGGTCCTCTAGGCCGGGCGATCATGCGCGGATTCTGGCTGGTGGCCAGAAAACTGCGGGGCCGGGGCTCCTTCATCGCAGCGCCGTTGGCCATGGCCGCTGTCATTGGCGCCTGGGCAGCCCTGGCGGCCATCGGCTGGGCCCTGCTCTATCTGCCCCATCTGCCGGCCGGTTTTATTCACGGAGCCGGGGTTCCACAGCGGGACGACTTTGCCGAAGCGCTCTATATCTCCCTTGTCACTCTTTCCACTGTGGGGTTCGGCGAAATCGTGCCGGCGGATCCGCTGCTCAGGCTGGTTGTGGCCCTCCAGGCCGTCACCGGTTTCGGGTTGCTGACCGCGACGGTCACCTGGATCCTGCAGACCTACCCGGCCCTGAACCGGCGCCGGACCCTCGCCCACCAGCTGAGCCTGTTCAGGGAGGCTGCAGGTCCGGCGGGTGTCTTGTCGCTGGATCCCGGGCATGCGGCCGGACTGTTGGAATCAATGGCCGGAAACGTGGCCACGGTGAGCATGGATCTGCTTGCGTTCCATGAAACCTATTACTTCCGAGAAGTCGAGCAGCGCGGCTCCTTGCCGGCCACGGTGGCCTACGCCCAGGAGCTCGCATCCCAGGCCCAGCGCAGCGAGAGCCCTGAACTCCAGTTCGCCGGACGGATGCTCCACGCGTCGCTGGGCGCACTCGCGGAGGTCCTTCGCGGCAAATTCGGCCATTCAGGAACCACGTCTTCCGATGTGTTCGACAGCTACGAACTGCACCACCGACACCTGCGGCGTGGGGAACCGGACGCTGACCAGCCCCTGGACATGTGACCATTCAGCCACCTGTTCTGGAACTGTTGACGCCGTATTCAAGGCCCTGGCCGACGCCACCCGCCGCGATCTCCTGGATGAGCTTTTCAGGAACGACGGGCAGACCCTCCACGTCCTTGAGGCCCGCTTCGAGATGACCCGCTACGGCGTGATGAAGCACCTCAGGGTCCTGGAGGACGCCGGCCTGGTGGTGACCCGCCGTCGGGGCCGCGAGAAACTCCACTTCCTGAATCCGGTGCCCATCCGGCTGGTCCACGACCGCTGGGTCAGCAAATATGCCGAACCATGGGCCGCTGGCCTCAGCGACCTCAAAACCAGATTGGAAAGTCCCATGGAAAAGATCTTCGAAATCTATATCAAGACCACCCCGGAGCGGCTCTGGGAGGCCATCACGGACGGCGAGATCCGCAGCAAGTACCAGTTCGGGTCCGTCATCACCTCGGACTGGACGCCGGGATCCCGGTTCGAGATGGCACCCAAGGGCGGGGAACCCCTGGGCGAGGGCGAGAACCTGGAGGTGGACCCGCCCCGCCGGCTCGTCCAGAGCATGCGCGCGCTCTGGGGCGAGGACGTCAAGGCCGAAGGCACGTCCCGGGTGACCTGGGAGATCGAACCGGTGGGCGATTCCTGCCGCCTGACCGTCACCCACGACCAGCTCCGCGAAGGCGCCAACGAACAGCTCTACGGCGGCTGGCCGATGATCCTCTCCGGCCTGAAGACCTGGCTGGAAACCGGCGAGCTCCTCACCACTCCCGGCTCCCTCATGTACACCTAAGACGGTCTGGGTGCTGAGCGACTGACTCTTGTCTGTTCCCGGCCGTCCACATTCCTTCGCGGAACGTAGGCGGCCCTTAGCGCCGCTTGCCCGTTTCGGTGCCCGTGACGTTGAACGAGGCGTCCAGTTTCACAGTCGCTGATGTCCCGTCGGCCTTCCGGATATGTGCCTCATAGGCTGCCCCCTCCGCATCGGTCTCGACGCGGACGACGGTCGCCCCAGGGTTGGCGGCCTTCG
>DATITT010000371.1:0-2046 GCA_035467435.1 Arthrobacter sp.
ACTTCGACGCCGGCGGGGATGTAGTTGGGTATCAGCGTGGGCATACCGATGCCGAGGTTGACGTACTGCCCGTTGTGCAGTTCCCGCGCCACCCTGGCGGCCAGTTCGTTGCGGGTCCAGCCCTTGCTCTCCACCCCGGCAGGGTGTTCGACGGCGGCTGGCCGGTACTCGTGGCGGACCGCTTCGGGACGGGGCGGCGCCCCCTGCAGGCTGTTGGATTCCATGGCCTAGGCTCCTGACTGGTTAGCTGCTGTAGGTGCGGTGCCCGCTGTGGACGCCGCAGCCAGGGCCACCGTCCGCTTCTCGATCCGCTTCTCGACGCCGGGCGCGAGCACCACGCGCTGGACGAAGATGCCGGGAATGTGGACGTGTTCAGGGTCCAGCTCCCCCGGCTCCACGAGTTCCTCGACCTCGGCGATCGTGATCTTCCCGGCCATGGCGCAGAGCGGGTTGAAGTTCATCGCGGTGGCGTGGAAGACAAGGTTGCCGTGGCGGTCGCCCTTCCAGGCGTGCACGAGGCCGAAGTCCGGGGTCAGCGACTCCTCGAGGACATAGTCGGCGCCGTGGAAGCCGCGCACCTCCTTCGCCGCGGAGGCGATCGCGACGTTGCCGTCGGCGTCGTACTTCTGCGGCAGGCCGCCGTCGGACACCTGGGTGCCGACGCCGGCCGGGGTGTAGAACGCCGGGATGCCGGCGCCACCGGCGCGCAGCTTCTCGGCCAGCGTGCCCTGCGGGGTGAGGACCACCTCAAGCTCACCGGCGAGATACTGCCGGGCGAACTCCTTGTTCTCCCCCACATACGAGCTGATGGTGCGGCGGATCCGGCCGTCCTTCAGCAGGATCCCGAGTCCCCAGTCGTCGACTCCGCAGTTGTTGCTCACGGTCTCCAGGTTCGTGGCGCCGCTTTGGTGCAGGGCCTCGATCAGGGCCACGGGAATGCCGCAGAGCCCAAACCCGCCGACGGCGAGTGACGCGCCGTCGTGGATGTCCGCCACGGCCTCTGCGGCGCTGGCCACAACTTTGTTAATCATCGTTGATCCTTCTCTCGACGGTTGCGGCCAGCGGGCGGGTTAGAGCCCCAGTTCGCGGGCGATCAGCATCAGCTGGACCTCCGTGGTGCCCTCGCCGACTTCAAGGATCTTGGAGTCGCGGTAGTGCCGTGCCACGGTGAATTCGTTGATGAAGCCATAGCCGCCGAACACCTGGGTGGCGTCCCGCGCGTTGTCCATGGCTGCCTCGCCTGCGACCATCTTAGCGATGGCTGCCTGCGTCTTGAACGGCTTGCCGGCGAGCATCCGGGCGGCCGCGTCGTAGTAGGCCAGGCGGGCGGTGTGGGTGCGTGCTTCCATCCGGGCAATCTTGAAGGCGATGGCCTGGTACTTGCCGATATTCTGCCCGAACGCGCTGCGTTCCTTGGCGTACTTCACGGACTGGTCCACGCAGCCCTGGGCCGCACCGACGGCGAGCGCGGCGATCGCGATCCGGCCCTCGTCGAGGATGGAGAGGAAGTTGGCATAGCCGCGGCCCTGGGCTCCGAGCAGGTTTTCCTCGGGGACGTGGACGTTGTCAAGGGTCAGCGGGTGGGTGTCCGAGGCGTTCCAGCCGACCTTGTTGTAGGCCTTCTCGGCCTTGAAGCCGGGGGTGTTGGTGGGCACCAGGATGGTGGAGATTTCCTTCTTGATGCTGCCGTCCGGGCGTTCCTGCTGGCCGGTCACCGCGGTGACGGTGACGAGCTTGGTGATGTCGGTGCCGGAGTTGGTGATGAATTCCTTGTTGCCGTTGATAACCCACTCGCCGCCGCCGAGCTTGGCGGTGGTCTTGGTGCCGCCGGCGTCCGAGCCTGCTTCCGGCTCGGTCAGCCCGAAGCCGGCGAGCGCCTTGCCGGAGGCGAGCAGCGGCAGCCACTCCTCTTTCGGGGCGGCGTTGCCGAAGCGGTGGATCGGCATGGCGCCGAGGGAGACGACGGCCTCCAGGGTGATCGCGACGGACTGGTCCACGCGGCCGAGCTGTTCCAGGGCGAGGGCCAGGGCGAAGTAGTCGCCCCCC
>DATITT010000372.1:0-3601 GCA_035467435.1 Arthrobacter sp.
GGAGAACCCGCAGACCGCGCAGGTCAGCTGCACCCAGATGGGGCGCTTGCCGGTGCGGTTGGCCTTGGACTGCACGAGCCAGGCCGGCGGGTTGTCCAGGAGGGCGCCGAGCTCGGCGTCGCACAGCCGGGGCGGGATGCCGTGACGGTGGGCCATTTCCAGCGGAATGTCGAGGATCTGGGCTGCTTCACGTCGGGTAACCATCCTTCAACGATACGGGATGGCGCGGTCCCCGAATCGCCGTCAGGACGCCGGAGTAAGGCTCGTCACAGCCCGGTGAGGGCCAGGCCGAGCGCCGCTGCCGCCAGGCCGGCGACCAGGTTGGCGGCAACGTTGAGGGCGGCGGCGCGGTAGCGCGTCTCGCTCACCAGACGCACCGTGGCGGTGGTCCAGGAACTGAAGGTGGTGAGACCGCCGGCGAGCCCGGCCGTGAGGCCGGTCTGCCACTCGGCGCCGAGGCCCAGCAGGCCCGTGACCCCCAGGGCGGCGCCGATGATGAAGGAGCCCGCCACGTTGACGGCGAGGGTCGCCCACGGCCAGTGCGGATGGCGCCCGGGGTGGTGCGCAAACCAGGAGTCGACGGCGAAGCGCAGCAGGGCGCCGGCGACGCCGAAGACTCCCACCAGCACGGCGGTGATCATGAGGCCCGGCCGCTCAGGTCGGCCAGGGCCTTGCCCGTTTTCCAGCCGGCGGCCGCGGCACCGAGGCCCAGGACGAGTGACAGGCCCAGGTAGGCCAGCCAGCTGGCATGGAAGCCGCCACGGAACTGCTCGTCGATGGCGATCACCACGGCCGAGAATGTGGTGAAGGAACCCAGCAGTCCGGGGCCGAGCCCGGCGCGCAGCCAGAAGGCGGTCTTCGGCCGCGCGATCCAGACCGTGGTGAGGGCCGCGAGGACAAAGCTGCCGACGACGTTGATCGCCAGGGTGGTCCAGGGGATGGTGCCCGCAGTCTCGGGGAACACCAGGCCGGCACCGTAGCGCAGTTCCGTTCCGATCAGGCCGCCGGCGGCGACAGCCGCCCACGCACGCCAGCCCGGCAGCCCGGGCCGGGCCGCGGCAACGGCGGCGGTGGGAAACTTCGCTGCGCGCCTCATGCCGCGGCTCCGGTCGGTACAGCCAGCATTCAGGACTGCTGGAGGCTGCAGCCGGGATGGCCGGACTCGCTGTGGACCCAAAGGGCGGAGGCGACTTCCTCGGCGAGGTCGAATTCGTGGCGGGCCGCGCCGGAGCCGATGCGCACCACCAGGGCGCCGCCGAAGGGCTTGCGGCCCAGAACCTCGACGTCAGCGTCCAGATCGATCTCCTCGGCGGATAGGTAGCGCAGCAGCTCGGGGTTCTCGTCGCTGATCCGGGTGATCCGGCCGGTGTGCCCGTCGTCGAGCTCGCTCATCCGGTGGGCCGCAGGCACCAGGACGGAGCCGTCCGAGGCCGGGATGGGATCGCCGTGCGGGTCCCGCACCGGGTTCCCTAGCTTGGCTGCCATCCGTTCGATGAAAGTGTCCGAGACGGCGTGTTCCAGGAGCTCGGCCTCGTCGTGGACCTCGTCCCAGCGGTAGCCGAGCTCCCGGACCAGGAAAGTTTCAATGAGCCGGTGCCGCCGGACCATGGACAACGCCAGCCGGACGCCGTCGGCCGTCAGTGTGATGGCGCTGTAGGGCTGGTGGTCCACGAGGCCCTGGTCCTTGAGCTTGCGGACCATTTCGGAGACCGAGGAGTTGGCTACGCCGAGTCGTTGGGCCAGCTGGGTGGAGGTGATGGGCTTGTCCTGCCACTCCGTAAAGGAGTAGATGACCTTGACGTAGTCCTCGATCGAGGAGGAGGGCAGACTGGTCTTCACAGTTTCCAGCCTACCGTCAGGCAGCGCCGGAGAACGTCAGCCACAGCAGGACGACGTTGAGCGCCACGACCAGGATCACGCTGATGACCGCGGCAATCCGCAGTGGCATCCCGTCGGCGAAGCGGCCCATCAGGGCCTTGTTGCTGGTCAGGAGAACCAGCGGGACAAGCACGAAGGGGATACCGAAGCTCAGGACGACCTGGCTGAGGACAAGGCCCCAGGTGGGATCGAAGCCGATGCTCAACAGCACAACGGCCGGGATCAGGGTGACCGCACGGCGGATCATCAGCGGGATCCGGATCTTGAGCAGCCCCTGCATGATGGATCCGCCGGCATAGCAGCCCACGGACGTTGAAGCCAGGCCGGAGGCGAGCAGGCCGACGGCGAAGATGACGCCGATGACCGGGCCCAGATTCGTGGTGATCGCGGCATGGGCGCCCTCGATGGTGTCCGTTCCCTCCTCGCCGCCCAGGGTCGATGCGGCCAGCAGCAGCATACCGATGTTCACGATGCCGGCCACGGCAAGGGCCGCCACGACGTCCCAGCGGGTTGCCTGGACGAGGCGGGCGAGGGCCTGCGGGGAGACGTAGAGATGCGGGTCCGGACGGTGCCTGTCCCTGGACAGGGCCGAGTGGACGTAGATGGCGTGCGGCATCACCGTGGCGCCGAGCATGCTGGCGGCCAGCAGCACGGTGTCCGGACCCTGGAAGCCCGGTATCAGTCCCGCGGCGACGCCCGCAGGGTCGGGCGGACTGATGAAGAGGCCGGCCAGGAATCCGATTGTGATGATGCCGAGCAGGAACATGATGATGAACTCGAAGGGCCGCTGTTTGTTCCGGGCCTGCACGGCGAGCAGTGCCATGGAGACGCCGCCGACAATCACGGCACCGAGCGGCAGGGGCAGCCCGAAGAGCAGGTAGAGCGCGATCGCGCCACCCACCACCTCGGCAAGGTCGGTGGCAGCGGCCACGAACTCGGCCTGGACCCAGAACGCACGGCGCCAGAACGGCTTCAGCCGCTCGCCGAGGATCTCGGGAAGGCTCTTCCCGGTGACGATCCCGAGTTTGGCGGACTGGTATTGCACCAGTACAGCCATGATGTTGGCGGCCACCAGGATCCAGACCAAGAGGTAGCCGTACCGGGCGCCGGCCGTGAGGTTAGCCGCAACGTTGCCGGGGTCCACGTAGGCGATCGCGGCGACGAACGCCGGGCCCAGCAGGCCGATCATGGCGCGGCGGCCACCCGGTTTCCGCCGGGCGGGCGCTTCGGGCGCCGTCGATTCGTGTCCGGTTGCTTCCAGCACGGCGGGCTCCCTTGGGTAGGTGCGTCGCCGGCGACGCAGCCGGTGGCGGCAGTTCGGTGCCAGCACCGGAGTCTGCGAATCGCCTACAAGTATTTATTAGGCCTACCGAAACTGTAAGGCAGGAGCCTTGTCCGCAGCAATTCCGACGGTTATGATGTGTCGCCCTGCCGGAGTCCGGCCAGGACGGCCCGCCAGCTCTGCGTCAGGTAGGGGAGCGGGATGAGTTACTCCGGGTCGTGCCCCAGATGCTCGTGCAGGTACCAGTCGAGGTTGCCCAGCAGCTTCGCGCGGGTCGCCTCGCTGGCCGCCAGGTAGTAGCTGCGGGACTTCGTCAGCTCCATGATGTGCGCGGTGCGCACCGGATCTTCCCAGCGGGTGAAGTGGCTCTCCAGCCCGGTGAATTCCGGGCCAAGGGGCGGTGTGAAATCCGGCTTGTGGACATCGCCTGCATGCATGATG
>DATITT010000373.1:0-1796 GCA_035467435.1 Arthrobacter sp.
CGGACGTGGAAGGTCAGCCTGATGATGCAGTCCCCGAAGACGGTGACCATCAGGGCGTATTCAGCAGACGCAAGCGTCCTGGCCCAGCGCGAAGTGGAGCTGCGCTGGACCCGGGTGGGTGGCAGTGAGGCCTGCGGCGGCCCGGAGACCGCCGGCCCTGTCAGGCTCGTCATCTAGACGAACACGCAGATGGCGGGCTGGGGACCGCAACGGCTGGTACAGCCAGGATTTCATCGACAACGTGGCTCCGGATGCACGCGGAAGGCGGCAGACTGGGACGGGAGACCTGCACACCGACACCGGGAGAACCCATGACCACCGCTTTGTCAGTCATTGTCTTTGATGTCAACGAGACCCTCTCCGACATGTCCCCCATGGGGGAACGCTTCAGCGAGATCGGAGCGCCGGCTGGGCTGGCGAAGCTGTGGTTCGCGACGCTGCTGCGCGACGGTTTTGCGCTCACGGCCAGTGGGGACAGCGGATCGTTTGCCGCCATCGGGGCCGACGCACTCCGTGAGCTACTGACCGGGATGGAGATTGACCGCCCTCTGGACGCAGCGGTCGAACATGTCATGGGCGGCTTGGCTGGCCTCGGGGTGCATCCGGATGTCCCGGCCGGGGTCCGCGCACTCTCCGCCGCCGGGTTCCGGCTGATCACGCTCAGCAACGGCTCGGCCCAGATCGCCGGGAAGCTGTTCAGCGAGGCGGGGATCCGTGACGAGTTCGACATGTTGCTTTCGGTTGAAGACGCGCCCTCCTGGAAGCCTGCCCGGGCAGCCTACGAATATGCCGCCACCGCCTCCGGGGCTGACCCGGCCAGCATGCTTCTGGTCGCCGTCCATCCGTGGGACATCCACGGCGCCGCCCGTGCCGGGTTGCACACGGCGTGGCTGAACCGGACGGGAGCGGCCTACCCGGGTCACTTCGAGGCTCCGGAGTTCACTGTCACTGCGTTGACGGACCTTCCAGCGGTTGTGGCCGCAACGGATTGACGCGGGCGCGTGACAGCAGTGCGCGCGGATTCCCGGCTACCCGGATGTCATTCCGGTCGGGGTCTCAGGCGGTCAGTTCCGGGACGGCGGGCAGGTCCAGTTCTGTCCCGGCGTAGTGGTTGAAGTAGTTCGTGAACAGGTTTGCCGCGATGTGGGCGAACGCCTCGGAGAGCTCTTCTGCGCTCCAGCCGGCGTCAAGGGCTGCCTGCCAGGTCGCGTCGGAGACGTTCCCGGTCCGGGCAGCGGCTTCACGGGCGACGGAAGAGATGGCTTCGAGTTTGTCGTCGAAGTCCACTTCGCCGGCGCGGATCGCGAGGATCTGCTCGTCGTCCAGCCCGGCCCGGCGTGCCGAGAGGGTGTGGGCGGCCTGGCAGTAGTCACAGCCGTTCTGGTTTCCGACGGCCAGGGCGATCGCTTCGCGGGTGCGGGCGTCGAAGCTGCCGTGTTCCGCGATCGCGGCGGACATCGCCATGTAGGAGGCGATCACGGCTGGCGAGTGGGCCATTCCGGCGTGGATGTTGAGTAGTTTGCCCATTTTCTGCTCCAGTTTCCGGGCGATCCCTTGGGACGCTTCGGGTGCTGTGGCAACGGTGTGGGCGGGAATGCGTGGCATGCGGGTACTCTCTTATCTTTGTGGATTTGCTGGACAAACTGTGGGCCGGGAACAATGCATCCGGCGTATATGTGGACGGTCAGGGACGTTCGTCGCTGAGGATGACGCCTCCGCCGGGGGCGAAGGCGACGTGGCCTTTGATCATCCGGGCCAGGGGTGTCGGCCGCGGGTAGGACCAGGCAGCGTTCGGT
>DATITT010000374.1:0-16590 GCA_035467435.1 Arthrobacter sp.
AACCCCAGGATCCAGGCAACACCCGGGGGGACCTGCCCTCCCTTGGCACCTGCGGATGGACATGTTGGCATGATGTCCAGTGGCCGCGGCCAGGACTGGGCATGTCCCGCGGAGCGCGTACCTGCGCCGGGGACATGCCCACCCTTCGTTCCCGCGGATGGACATGTTGGCATGATGTCCAGTGGCCGTGGCCAGGACTGGGCATGTCCCGCGGAGCGTGCCCGCGGGGCGTGGCCGCCCTACCGGGGCTGGGCCGCCGCGCCCGATGCCACGGCGGTCGAGCCGTCCGGGGACTGGTCCTCGCTGGGTTCGAGCCTCACGATCACGGCCTTGGATACCGGGGTGTTGCTGCCTTCGGCCGTGTGGTTCAGCGGCACCAGCACGTTGGCCTCCGGATAGTAGGCAGCCGCGCAGCCGCGGGCGGTCGGGTAGGAGACCACCCGGAACTTGCGGACCATACGCTCCACGCCGTCCTGGTACTCGCCCCGGATATCCACGAACATGCCGTCGGCCAGCCCCAGCTCGGCGATGTCCTCCGGGTTCACGAACACCACGAGGCGGCCCTTCTTGATGCCCCGGTAGCGGTCGTTGTGGCCGTAGATGGTGGTGTTGAACTGGTCGTGGGAGCGCATGCTCTGCAGGATCAGCGTGCCCTCCGGCTTCTCCACGTGCTCCAGGTCGTTGACGGTCAGCACCGCCTTGCCGGTCGGGGTGGGGAAGGTGCGGGAATCCCGCGGCCCGTTCGCCAGGATGAAGCCCCCCTCCTGCCGGATCCGCTCGTTGTAGTTCTCGCAGCCGCCGACGACCCGCGAGATGTGGTCGCGGATCAGGTCGTAGTTCTTCTCGAAGCCGTCCCAGTCGGCCTTGACACTGTCCCCGACCAGCGCTTTGCCGAGCCGGCTGACAATCGCCGGCTCGGAGAGCAGATGGTGCGAGACCGGTTCAACTTTGCCCCAGGAGGGGTGCACGGCGCAGACGGTGTCCTCCACCGAGACGAATTGCGGGCCGGACTCCTGGATGTCGATCTCGCTGCGGCCCATGGTGGGCAGGATCAGGGCTTCCGCACCGGTCACGGCGTGGGACCGGTTGAGTTTCGTGGAAATCTGCACAGAGAGCTCGGTGTTCTGCATGGCCGCTTCGGTGGCGTTGGTGTCCGAAATGGCGCCGACGAAGTTGCCGCCGAGCGCTATGAACGCCCTGATGCCGCCGTCGCGCATCCTGTTGATGGTTTCCACGGCGTCCACGCCGTGTTCCCTAGGCGGCTCGAAGCCGAACTCCTCGCCGAGGGAGTCCATAAAGGACTGCGGCATCTGCTCCCAGATGCCCATGGTGCGGTCGCCCTGGACGTTGCTGTGGCCCCGGATGGGGGAGGCCCCGGCCCCGGGCTTGCCAATGTTGCCGCGCAGCAGGAGAAGGTTGATGATCTCCTTGATGGTGGCCACGCCCTTCTTCTGCTGCGTGATGCCCATGGCCCAGGTGATGATGACCTTTTCGGCCTTCAGATAGCGGGCCGCGAGTTCATCGATTTCCTCGGTACGCAGGCCGGTCGCCGCCAGGACCGCATCCTCGTCCAGCAGGCTGAGGTGTTCCTTGAGGTCGTCCAGCCCCTCGCAGTGCTCGGCGAGGAACGCGTGGTCCAGGACGGTGCCCGGGTTCCGGGCCTCGGCGTCGAATACACGTTTGGAGATGGCCTGCAGCAGCGCCATGTCGCCGCCGATGCGGATGTGCAGGAACTGGTCCGCGATCTCCGTTCCGCGGCCGATGATGCCCTTGACCTTCTGCGGGTTCTTGTACCGGCGCAGGCCGGTCTCCGGCAGGGGATTGACGGCGACAATCTCGCCGCCGTTTTCCTTGCACGCTTCCAGCTCGGTCAGCATGCGCGGGTGGTTGGTGCCCGGGTTCTGGCCCATGACGATGATCAGGTCCGCACGGGCGAAGTCTTCGAAGCTGACGGTCGCTTTGCCGATACCGATGGTCTGGCCCATGGCCCAGCCCGAGGATTCGTGGCACATGTTGGAGCAGTCCGGCAGGTTGTTGGTGCCGTAGCCGCGGACCATCAGCTGGTAGAGGAAGGCAGCCTCGTTGGAGGTGCGTCCGCTGGTGTAGAAGGCCGCTTCGTCCGGTGAGTCCAGGCCCTTGAGTTTGTCCGCGATGATCCGGATCGCCTCCGGCCAGCTCACCGGCTTGTAATGGTCCTCACCGGCCGGCTTGTGGACCGGCTCGGTGAGCCGGCCCTGCATCCCCAGCCAGTACTCGGAGTGCGTCCGCAGTTCACTGACGGAATGTTCCGCCCAGAACTCCCGGCCGATGACCACCGGCGTCGCCTCCCAGGTGACGGCCTTCGCACCGTTCTCACAAAACTCAAAAGCCTTGCGGTGGTTCGGGTCCGGCCACGCGCAGCTGGGGCAGTCGAAACCGTCCTTCTGGTTCATCGCCAGCACCGTCTTGCGCGTACGGTTCAAGCCCATGTGTTCGATCGCGGGCTTCATGGAGTGCAGCACCCCCGGGATGCCGGCAGCCCAGTCCTTTGGACCGTCGCCGACCACGAGGTCCTTTTCGTCGTTTTCCTCGACCTGGGGATTCTTGCGGGTCACGTGAACTTCCCTTCTGCAACCACCGCCTGTTCAGGCCGTGGGTCTCTACTACCAAGCACACTACCTTTTGGCCTGCTACAGGCCTATCAGCTGGTTCGGAGCGCCGCAAGGGATCTGCCGTCGACGTCGGCCTTCCAGTTCCGTAGCATGTGCGGTACGCGGGGCGGCTTGAGTGGGTCGGACAGTGCCGGCCCGGAACCGAGGGGGCCATCCATGCCGGAGCAACGGGAAGAGCTGGAGGGCTTCACCGAATCGACTTTCAGCGACGGCGGCATCAGTCACCAGGTCTTTCGGGCCGGGACGGGCCCGGCCGTGGTCCTGATCCACGAGGTACCCGGAATCCACCCGGGGGTGCTGGACCTCGCCCGCCGGCTGATTGACCAGGGAACGACCGGGGGTGTCCGGCGGAACGCTTCGCCACCCTGCGGCGGGAATTCGGTGAGAGCTTCGAATGCATTGAGGTCGACTCGTCGTCGGGCAATCCGTTCGGCATCGCCCCGTCCGCGCACTGCGTCCTGACCGTCGACCTGGTGGACATCCCGGGACACCCGACGAAAGCGGCACTGGACCGGACCATCGAGTTTATCGGCGAGCGCCTGCGGCCGGACACAGCAGCGACGACGGGAACGAAGGAGCAGTAATGAAACTGATGACAGTGGTGCGGACGGCCGCGGCGACCGCCGCGGCGGCAGCGGCCGGCGGGACAGCCACGGATCCGGACAGCCGCTGGTACCGGAGGCTGCGCAAACCGGACTGGCAGCCGCCCGCCATCGCCTTTCCCGTGGTGTGGACGGCGCTCTACGCGGACCTCGCCGTGAGTTCCGCCGTTGCTTTGGACAGCGAAGCTGACGGGGAATCCCCGGGCCGTAAGACCCGGCGGCAGGAGCTGGCCGCCTACCGGGGCGCCCTGGCCGCCAACCTCGTTCTTAGCGCGGCATGGAGCTGGCTTTTCTGGCGTGCCCGCCGGCCGTGGCTGGCCGCGGCGGAGTGCGCCGTGCTGACGGCGAGCAGCGTGGACCTGGTGCGGCGGACGCACCGCTTGCACCGCGGCGCCGGAGTGGCCCTCGCCCCCTACGCCCTGTGGTGCGGTTTCGCCACCGTCCTGTCAACGGCAATCGCGCGGCTTAATCCCGGACCGGCCGGCCGGCCGGCAGCCACTGGCGGTCCCTCGGTTCAGTGCCCTGACACGAGGGTGTCCCGGATTTCACGGCGGAGGACCTTGCCGATGAGCGAGCGGGGCAAGGAGTCGAGTACCACCACCCGGCGCGGCACCTTGTAGGCAGTCAGGTGTTTCCGGGCAAAAGCCAGGAGCCCGTCAGGATTGATGGTGGTTCCCGGGATCGGCACCACGGCGGCGACTACGTCCTCGCCACCGCCGGGGCGTGGCAACCCGACCACGGAGACTTCCGAAACGCCGGGGAACGTGGCAAGGACATCCTCCACCTCGCTGGGTGAGACGTTGAATCCACCCGTGATGATGAGCTCCTTGATCCGGTCCCGGATCGTCACGAAGTAGTCGTTGTCCACGGAGACGATGTCGCCGGTGCGGAACCAGCCGCCGTCGAGCAGTGCCTCCTCGGTCTCCTCCGGGCGGTTCCAGTAGCCGGAGAACACCTGGGGGCCGCGGATCAGGAGTTCCCCTTCCTCGCCCGGGGCACGGTCCAGCGCGACGTTCCTGGGATCCACCACCCGGATGTCGGTCAGCGGGAACGGCACCCCGACGGTGCCCGGCTTGCGGCTGGGGCCGAAGGGGTTGCCGATCGCGATCGGGGACGTTTCGGTCAGTCCGTAGCCCTCGATCAGGTAGCCGCCGGTCGCTTTTTCCCAGGTCTCCACCGTCGCCGTCGGCAGGTTCATGGCGCCGGAGATGGAGAAGCGGATGCTTTCCAGCCCGATGCCGCGTTCCGCCGCCGCGGCGGCGATCCGGTCGTAAATTGGCGGCACGGCGGGGAGGAAGGTCGCCGGGGACTTCTTGAGCGCCTTCAGTACCAGGTCGACGTCGAACTTCGGGAACAGGACCAGCTTCGCGCCGATGCTCAGGGCGAACGTCATGCACAGCGTCAGTCCGTAGGCGTGGAACATCGGCAGCACCGCGTAGACGGTCTCCCGCCCGTCTTTGAGTCCCGGCACCCACGCCCGGCCCTGCGCGGCGTTGGCCTGCAGATTGGCGTGGCTGAGCATGGCGGCCTTGGGCAGTCCGGTCGTGCCCGAGGTGTACTGGAGGACGGCGAGGTCCTGGGCCGCGGGGCGCGGATGTTTCTTCCTGAGTTCTCCGGCTTCGAGGAGCTTCCGCCAGGGCAGCACGCGCCGCGGGGCGGGAGCCGTCCGGCCCGTCGGCTGGTCTTTGCCGGCTGAGAGGGCAGCGCGGGCCTTGCGGGCAGCGGGAACCGGAAGCCGCAGCGCCAGCCGCTGCAGCAGCGGCATCGCGGGGATGAGTTCCACCGAGACGATGCTGCGGAGCCCGACGTCGGCCGGCAGCTGGCGGACCCGCTCCACCGCTTTGTCCCAGACGATCGCGACAGCGGCCCCGTGGTCCTCGAACTGGTGGCGCAGCTCCCGGTCCGTGTACAGGGGATTGTGCTCGACGACGACGGCGCCGAGGCGGAGCACGGCATGGAAGGCAACGATGTGCTGCGGGCAGTTCGGCATTACCAGGGCAACCCGGTCGCCGGCCTTGACATCGAGTTTCTCCAGCCCGGCGGCGGCCCGGCTGATCAGCGTGCCGAGCTCGCGGTAGCTGGTGCGGGCGCCGAAGAACTCCAGGGCGGTCTTGGACCCGTAGCGGCGCACGGAGGTGTCCATGAGGTCCACGAGCGACCCCTTGGGGAGCACCAGGTCCGCCGGAACTCCCGGCCCGTAGGAACTGGTCCACGGGCGGGCACCCCAGGGCTGCCCAGGCTGCCCGTTCGCCTGGTCGGTGCCGTCCGGAGCCTTGCCGTGGGGCTCCGTCCGCATGGATTTCTTCTTCATCATCAGTCCTTGCCGCTGGAATCCGCCCGGTGTTCGCGAGCACAAAGGGCCCGCCGGAAAATCCTATCCGGTACCCGGGTTGCCGCGCATTCACCCCTGATTGCTGGACGGCTATGGGCACTGCTGTCGAGAGGGGATTACTTCCCCGGCCCCTCCGTGCTGCATTTCGCTGCTGAACGGTGAAATTGCGCATGGACAACGATTTGACTTTTAGGAGAGTGTGACAATGGCGTACCCAATATGTCTGATAACGTGCCCAATATCTCGCTAGCCGCATCCGGAGAAACTGTTTTTCCGGAGGCGGAGCCTGTCACCACTTTGGAGGAAAAATGCACAAATGGACACCGCTCTTGGGGGGGTGCGCGGTGGGTTTATTAGCCTTGGCCGCCTGTAGTCCGCCAGCGTCCAATCCACCGACCGGGTCCCAGCCTCCGGCCTCAAGCAGTCCGTCGGACTCCACAGATGCACCGCAACCTTCCAGCCCTGCGCCATCGGCGTCAGGAGTGCCAACGCCGTCCGCCCTGGCCACGGACGCCCTCAGTGACGTCATCTGTGAACCCGACGCGGCCGGTTCGTGGTCCTTTTCGGGCACCTTGACAAATGCCGGTTCCAGCGAGGTCAAGTTCACTGTGGCTGTCGCTGTGGGCGCCACCAGCAGCGTTGCCGGCCACGCCATGATCGAACAAACTGTCGCTCCCGGCGCCAAGGCCACGGTCCGCGCGGATCACTTCGCTTCTGCCGCACCAGCGGGGGCAGTCTGCGAGGCGGTGGTCTCGAAATGACCGTGAAATCCAAGTCCCTGTTCGGCAGGGCCGCCATGGTAGCCGCTATGTCATCTCTGGTAGTTGCTGGTATCGCACCCCCCGCCCAGGCCACAGCACCACCGGTCCCCGTGACGTCGGGGCCCGCGGCAGGATCTGGCGTGCAGCCCGCCGTCACGGCCACTGCCACGGCCACCCCGACTCCCAGCGGCACCGAATCCGCAGCGGCGCCGGCTCCGGAGAAACCGCCGGCAGCCACTCCACCGCCCGAAACCCCCGCCCCAGGCAGCGAGGCTCCCGCCCCGGGCAGCGAAACCCCCGCCCCGGGCGGCGAGACTGCCGCCCCAGCTGATCCGGCGGCTGGTTCCCCCGGCCTGGCCCCGGGAACCACCGAAGCTGCCGGCTTCGTGCCCGTCGGTGCCATCGGTGCCAAATGGAAAGAACTTGGCGGCGCCGCCGGTCCCCTGGGTGAGCCCACATCAAATGAAAAGTGTGATCCCGCCGGTCTCTGCGTGGAAGCCTTCACCTCGGGGGAGATCTACTACACCCCCTCGACCGGCGCCAGCGCTGTGCTCTTTGCCTCCGGACAGACGGGCCCCAGGTGGAAGACCGAGGGGGCACTGGACTCGTACGGCTACCCCGTGACGGACGAATCGTGCGACGCGGACGGCTGCTTCCAGCGATTCTCCAAGGGACGGGACCTGACCTGGTCCGCGGCCCACGGCCACCAGCAGGTGTGGGGTGCGATTGTTGACGCCGTCCACCGGGTCTACGGCGGATACAAAGGCACCGGATTCCCGACGTCGGCCGAGGCCTGTGGCCTCAAGGACAAGGGCTGCGCCCAGGACTTCGGTCAGCTCAGAATCGTCTGGTCCGCCGCGTCCGGTGCTTTCGGGGTCTTGAAACCGGGAGCGATCGGCTTTCTGTATCAGAACTCGGGCGCCGAACAGGGAAAGCTGGGGTTCCCAACGTCCAAGGAGACGTGTGGGCTGAAAGCAAATGGCTGCTACCAGCTTTACCAGCGCGGGGCCATCGTCTGGTCGCCGGCAAGCGGCGCGCACATAAGTATCGGCGCCATCCGCAGCGCCTGGGCGGGCCGTGGCTACGAGAACGGCAGCCTGGGCTACCCCGTCTCCGGCGAAGTCTGTGACCTTCCGGGTCCCGGCTGCCGTCAGGAGTACCAGGGCGGGACAATCTTCTGGTCATCGGCCTCCGGGGCGGCGCCCGTCAACGGCGCAATCAAAAGCCGGCACCAGGAGCAGGGCGGCGTCACCGGGTACCTTGGGTTCCCGATCGAAAAGGAGATCTGCAACCAACCCCGGGGCGGCTGCTACCAGTGGTTCCAGGACGGAGTCATCTTCTGGTCCCCGTCGAGCGGTGCCCAGCCCATCCGCGGGGGAATGAAGTTGAAGTACGAATCAATGGGGTGGCACCTTAGCTATCTGGGCTATCCGGCCACACCTGAAGTATGCGCCGGCGGTGAGTGCGTTCAGTCATTCCAGGGCGGGTACCTCACCTGGAAGCCTTCGTTGACGAAGGACTACGGGCGGTCGGAGTGCTCCAACCTCAATGAGGGAGGGATCAAGTACCCCACCGGAGATGCCAAGCGGGTACTGCTGACGTACGCAGCAGACTACGGGCAGTCGTATGCGTCCGTTGTGTACTGCCAGCGGGTGGCCGGGACTTACGTCGTTGACTGGCGGACCGACGGACGGGTGGGCGCAAGCGGCTTCAAGCCGCCGGGCGTCCCGTCCGGACCGACACGCTACAACTTCTCTCCCACGGGTTCCTATTCGGTGACAGAAGCGTTTGGCCTCGGCAATCCGGGGACGGCGCTTCCCTACAAGCTGCTGAACCCCAAGTCACGGTGGGGCGGGAACCCGTGGACAGACACGTACAACAAATACTTCGAGTCCACGTCCTGGGTGGGCTGGGATGAGAACATGTGGTATTTCGCCACGGGCCGGTCCCATGACTATCTCCAGGGGGCAGTGCTGAATTACAACCGGCCGCCGGATTCGGAAATTGTGCAGGACGCCGGTTTCGCGATCTTCCTTCATATGCACAAGGTTCCGACCGCTGGCTGCATTGCGCTGGACGACTGGGCAGTGGAGGACTACCTGCGGAAATCCGTGCCGGGGGACAGGATCATCATGGGCGTGGCCCGGGATATATTCTCCTAAAACCGGACAAACCAAAGCCAGGCGAAAATCACGAAAAAACCGCCGGAGACATCAGGATTCTTCCGATATCTCCGGCGGTTTTTTGCGTCAGCCGAATGGCACATTTCCGGTTTGCGGTTACTGCTTCCCTGGGGTGGTTCCGTCTTGCAGGCCTGATCCGTCTGTTCGTTGACGTCGGCAGTGCTTGTACCTGTGCCGTCAAAGTCCGGACGGGCGGACGCAGAGCGTTGTGACCTTTGGCCCTAGGGGCGGGTGCGGCGCGGGCGGAAGCTGGGGTACATCGCCTCACCGGATCATTCCTGCCCTTCTTCGTCAGTGCAGGTCATGAGATGCGGGAACGGGAGCACCATGAAACACCAGCAGCCCACCCTCCGTTTCCTCGGAGCCGCCGACACGGTCACCGGTTCCCGGTACCTGCTCGAGGCCGGCGGAAAACGTGTACTGGTGGACTGCGGGCTCTTCCAGGGTTATAAACGCAACCGCGAACGGAACCGGACCCCGTTCCCTGTCCGCCCGGCGTCGATCGACGCCGTGGTCCTGACGCATGCGCACCTGGATCACACAGGCTATGTACCCGCGCTGGTGCGGGACGGGTTCACCGGGCCGGTCATCGCCACCGACGGCACCACGGACCTGTGCAAACTGCTCCTCCCCGACAGCGGTTACCTCCAGGAGGAGGAAGCCCGGTACGCCACCCACCGGGGATCGTCCCGGCACAGTCCGGCCCTGCCGCTGTACACCGCGGCGGACGCGGTGAAGTCCCTCAACAGCTTCGAGATCCAGGACTTCGACGATCCGCTGGACCTTGGCGGGGGGATGGAACTGACGTTCCTGCAGGCCGGCCACATCCTGGGCGCGGCGCAGGTCCACATCCGGATCGGCTCGCGGTCAGTACACTTCACGGGGGACCTGGGGCGGGCGGATGACCCGCTGATGTACCCGCCCCGGCCGCTCGTTGCGAGCGATGTGCTGGTCACGGAGTCCACCTACGGGAACCGGCAACACTCCACCGTGGATCCAGAAAAGCAGCTCGGGGACATCATTAACCGGGTCGCGAAACGCGGCGGTGTCGTGCTGTTCGCCGCGTTCGCCGTCGGCAGGGCGGAAACCCTGATGCTGCACCTGTCCCGCCTCCGCAGCAGGAACCTGATCCCGGACATTCCGGTGTACCTCAACAGCCCGATGGCCATCGATGCGTCCGGGATGTACCAGCGGCACCCCGAGGAGCACCGGCTCAAGGAGCACGAATACACGAAGATGTACCAAGTCGCCAAGCTCACCCGCTCGGTCGATGAATCCAAGCTGCTGAACCTCCGCGGCGGTCCGATGATCATCATCTCCGCCAGCGGAATGCTCACCGGCGGACGAATCCTGCACCACCTTGCCGCCTACGGGCCCGATCCGAAGAACGCGGTGATCCTCAGCGGTTACCAGGCCGGCGGTACGCGTGGCGCCACCCTGGCAGCCGGCGAGCGCGAGCTTCGGATTTACGGTGAGGACGTCAAGGTCCGGGCTGAAGTGATCCAGATGGAAAGCTTGTCCGCGCATGCGGACGCGGACGGCATCATCGCGTGGATGAAGGCCGCGGAAAGGGAACCCCGGATGACCTACATCACGCACGGCGAACCGGACGCCTCGGATGCCCTGCGCATCAGGATCAAACGTGAGCTCGGCTGGAGTGCGCGGGTCCCCGAACACCTTGAACAGATCTCTATCGAGGAGCCCCGATGACTTCCGGCGTCGCCAAATCCTCGGTCCTGGCCGAAATCCACTCTCTGGCCCGGCCGCTGAAGACTGACCGGGACCTCAATGGGCTGGTCCGGCGGGCGGCGGACTGCCGGTTCGTCGCCATCGGGGAAGCCTCCCACGGCACCCACGAGTTCTATACCTGGCGTGACACCCTCAGCAGGCGCCTCATTGAAGAAGAGGGCTACAACTGGATCGGGGTGGAGGGGGACTGGCCCGATTGCTGGCGGATCAACCGCTGGGTGCGGGGCGAGACGGGGCAGGGTCAGGGTGTTCATGCCCTGCTCGCCGGCTTTGAACGATGGCCCACGTGGATGTGGGCCAACGAGGAAGTTGCCGCGTTCCTGGACTGGCTGCGCACGTGGAATCTCGGCCGTCCGATAAGCCGGCGCGTCGGTTTCTACGGACTCGATGTGTACTCGCTCTGGGATTCGCTCCGCGAGATCATCGGCTGGCTGGAGGACAACGTTCCCGACGCCGTCCCGGCCGCCATGCGCGCCTGGCAGTGCTTCCTGCCTCACCGAGAGGACCCGCAAAAGTACGCCTGGAGCACGCGGCTGGTGCCACAGTCCTGTGAGGCAGACGTCATCGCCCTGCTCACCGAGGTCAGGAGCCGCGTGTCCACCCCGGGCGGGCACGACGAGGACGCCTTCGGCGCGGTGCAAAATGCCGAAGTGGCAGCGAACGCGGAGCACTATTACCGGATCATGGTCCGCGGCGACCGCCAGTCCTGGAACGTCCGGGACCACCACATGGCGGACACCATTGACCGGCTCAGCAGGCACCTTGGGCCTGACTCGAAGGGCCTCATCTGGGAGCACAACACCCACGTGGGGGATGCCCGGGCCACCGACATGGCCCAGGACGGACTCGTCAACGTGGGGCAGCTGCTGCGCGAACGGCACGCCGCGGAGGGCGTCATGCTGGTGGGCCTTGCCTCCCACCGGGGCGAGGTCATCGCCGCGGACGCCTGGGGCAGCCCGGAACGGATCCTGCCGGTTCCGCCGGCACGCAGGGGAAGCCACGAAGACTTCCTGCACGAGGCCCTGGGGGTGCCGTCGGTGCTGGAGTTCGGTGAGGACCGGTCCGGCCCGTGGCTCTCCACCTGGCTTGGCCACCGGGCGATCGGTGTGGTCTACCATCCCGAGCGGGAGGTCGGGAACTACGTCCCGACCCGGATCGGCGAGCGCTACGACGCGCTGCTCTGGTTCGAGCAGACCCACGCACTGCGACCGGTGCACCATGAAGGACCGCCGCGGGAACCGGAATTCGAGACGGAACCGACCGGCTTCTAACCCGTAGGACCGGGGGCGAGGATCCGCACGGCGCTGAGGGTGACAAAGTCGTTCGGCCCCGTTCTGCCCCAGTCAGTAACGTCAGTCCGGCCCTTCGACCCCGGCGGGTACCACCAGGCCCCCTCGACCGGCCACCGGCCGTCCGGCAACATCTTGCTCCGCAGCACGTCGCCCGCTTCCAGAGCCCGGGGGTCTCCGGACATTCCCATCCGGGACAGCAGCAGCAGGGCCGGGAGGATGCCGTAGTGCCAGAACTCCGGGTACCGCAGCTTGAGCCAGCGCGGGTCGATCGGATGTCCGGTGGAGGAGGATTTGAAGAGCCGGTGTGCCAGCAACAGCTCCGCCGTCCGTTCGGCAGCGGCCCAGGCCGCCGGATCACCGCTGGCTTTCCAGTACGCGTGCAGCCCCTTGGCGGCAGGCAGCGATTCGTGGAACGAGGAGCGTCGGCCGCTCGCGGCGACGTCGCAGTTCCAGCCGCCGTCGGGCCATTGCCAGAGGATCAGGTCCTGGGCCAGCTGAGCCACCCGGGGGTCCGTTGCCAGTCCCAGCCGGCTGCAGACGTAGAGGGCGTTCCCTTCCTGCGATGCGCAGCGGCGGGTGAGTCCGTTGATGGTGCGGATCTGGCTCCGGTGCTGATCGCCCTGCAGCCAGTCGAGGATCGTGCCGGCGGCGTCCGGCAGTGACGGGGCATCCGCTTCCGTGACGCCGAGGTCAACGAGGGAGACGAGCCGCCAGTGCGCCCCCGTCCATTTCCGGTACGGGTGGACGCCGAAGCTGCCGTCAGGACGCTGGCCGGACAGCAGCGAAGAAACGATCCTGCCGTTGGTCACGGAGCCGCCCGGCCACGGGGTGCCAAGAAATTCCAGATGCGCCGCACGGCGGACGGCAGGTTCCCCGGAGGCCGCCAACCACGCGATGGCGGCCGGCAACGCGTCCTGCTGCATGGCTCGACGCTACGCAGGGGGCCCATGGGGAGTGAGGGGCTTAAGGCCCTAACCGGGGGGCGGGGTCCGGCGCACACTGGAGTGCCGGCGGACTCTTGGGCTGCCGCCCGGATCGTGCCATGCAGAACAAACCGCGCCATGGAAAAGAGCAGGATTCAGAATGAATAAACCAATTGTTGTCGGCTACAACGGATCAGACGGAAGCGATGCCGCGCTGACGTGGGCCCTTCAACGGGCGGGCAGCCACAAGCTTCCGGTCATCATCATTCATGCGGTCGATGACCGCTGGATGTCTCCGGATTTTGAGTACCACGAGCTCGTCAGGCAATCGGGCATGGACCTGCTCCAGAAGGCGCAAGCCAGCGCCGCCGAGCAGGCGCCGGATGTGAAGGTGGACGTCCAGCTGCGTCACGGCGGCGGCGGATCCGTCCTGCGCGAGATCTCGAAGGAAGCATCCATTGTGGTCGTCGGCCAGCATGACAAGCATTGGCTGGACGGCGGTCCGCTGACGGACCGTGCCCTGCAGATTATCTCCGCCTCGGAAATCCCGGCGGCCGTGATCCCGGTGAAGCGCGGCTCCGGTGGCCAGGGTGTCGTGGTTGGTGTGGACGGCTCCGAAGAATCCCTGCAGGCAGTTGACTTCGCCGCGGCGGAAGCGGACCGGGGCGGTGACGAGTTGACCGTGGTCTTCGCCTTCCGCAAGCCCGCCCGTTGGATCGAAAACGAGTTGCCGAAAAGCGGGCTCGCCGAGACCATCATCGAAGAGGACCGGGTAGTCCTGGCCGAATCCGTGGCCGGGCTGGGCGACAAATATCCGGACCTCGTGGTCCACCAGAAGCTTGAGCCTGACACCGAACCCGCCAAAGCCCTGGTCGAAGCGGCCAAGGACGCCCGGCTCCTCGTGATCGGCAGCCGGGGCCGTGGCGGTTTCTCCCGGATGGTGCTCGGGTCCACAGCCCACGCCGTCCTGCTTCATCTGCCGTGCCCGACCATCGTTACCCGGGTGCACAAGGTCAAGCACGAGGACTGAGGGGCGGAGCAGTCACTCCTTCGCAGGACAGCCCCCTTCCTCAAGGGGGCTGTCCTGCGTCGCGACCGTTGAGCCTGCCCGGGACGGATGGGAGGATGATGACGTGGAGCCCATCCTGGATTTCGTCGGTCACTTCTGGTGGCTCATCTTCCCCCTGAGCGGACTGTTCGGCGGCTGGGCGCGCTCCTGGTCCAAAGCCAGCGAACGCCGGCACCGGCGCCGAGTGGAACTCTACAAGCTCCGGAACCAGGCGGCAGAGCTGGAGAAGGCCAGCAGGACCCAGGTCCGGCAGCTCATGGCCAGCCACGACGCCGTCAACCGGCGGTGGCTCGACTACGAGCTTGACGTGGGGAAACTCATCGACTTCCCGGTCATGACCGATGTCCGCGAACCCATGACCGTGGCTTTCCTCCGGGCAAAGCGGACGGCCGACAGCCTGCGACCGGGAGCCCCGGAGGACATCACGACGGCGGCGCAGCTGCGGGAGTACCGAGAGGCCGTCCACAGCTTTGAGCTGGCCTTCGACGTCGCCGAGCGGGAAGCCCGGCGGATCAAGGACAGCAACTTCACCGGGCCGGAGCGGGATCGTCTCGCAACGGCCCGGAAACTGCTCCGAATCGCTTCGGACGCCGCCGCTACGCCGGCGGAGCGGCAAACCGCGTACAAGCGTGCGCGGCGCGAACTGGACGGACTCATTGTGCTGCCGGACGCGGCGGTGGCCGTGCTTGAGGCGAAGATCGCCGGGATGATCGGCGCCGGCAAAACACCCGACGTCCACCAGGGCTGACGAACCGCTGCGCCCTGTTCGGCCGTTGCCTGATCATTCCCTGTTTCAGCAAGTAGCCCGGAGGATGGGCACCCCGGCCGGGAGTGGCTAGGCTGGGGCCATGTCTGGATTCCAGTATTTTGTCGCGTCCTCGCTGGACGGGTTCATTGCCACCGCCGATGACGAGCTGGACTGGCTGCTCCAGTTCGACGGGTTCGCCGGTGGCAAGGAAAGCTACGACGCCTTCATGGCCGACGTCGGCTGCATCGTGATGGGCGGCGACACCTACGCCTGGCTGAGGAAACACGAACCTGGCAACTGGCCGTATCCCGCGACGCCGTGCTGGGTGTTCACACACCACGAGTTCTATGCCCCCAAAGGCGCGGACGTGACCTTTGTCCGCGGTCCCGTGGCCGAGTTCGTCGAGGACCTCAGGGCCGCAGCGGGAGGCCGGAACGTCTGGATCGTTGGGGGAGGGGTCCTCGCGGCCCAGTTCGCGGACGCCGGTGCGCTCGACGAGATCATCATCTCGATCATTCCCTTGGTCCTTGGCAGCGGCAAAGCGGTGCTTCCCATGTCAGGCCCGACGGCGCCGCTGGAGTTGCTGTCCTCGCACACCATGGGGCGGGGCATCGTGGAACTGCGGTACCGCTTCGGACACGGCCCGGCGTAGTAGCCGTCGGGCGGCGCCGCGGATGTCCGGCGCCGTGTCTGCGCGGCGCGGTGCCTGCGAGGTGCGGTGCCTGCGAGGTGCAGCGTCTATGCGGCGACGTCGCGGATCAGGTTTGTGATGCGCGCCGTGGACAGCCGCCGGCCCTGCCCGTCGGTCATGACGATCTCGTGCGTGGTGAGGGTGCGGCCAAGGTGGATTGCCGTGCAGGTGCCGGTCACCGTGCCCGTGGTGATGGCCCGGTGATGCGTCGCGCTGACGTCAATCCCCAGTGCCTGGCGCTTCGGCCCGGCGTGCATTCCGGCGGCGAAGGAACCCAGCGTCTCTGCCAGGACCACATGGGCGCCGCCGTGCAGAATCCCGGCCACCTGGGTGTTGCCCTCCACCGGCATAGTGCCCACCGTGCGCTCCGGACTCATCTCCAGGAAATGGATCCCCATCTTCACGACCAGGGCACCCACTCCGTATTGCCCCAGCCAGTCGTGCATTTCCTCGGGAATCCCGGCAGCCGCCAGTTCGGCCGCGAACGGGCCCGGCGTGAAATTGTCCTTCATGGGAACTAGGCTGGCACCTGTGAGCGAAACTACCAAACCGGCCCCTTCCCCCCTTTCTGCAGACACCGCAACAGACCCGGCCCCCGCCGCAGGCGCCGCGTCCGTGCTCGTCGCGGAGCCTGCCAAGAAGACCCGCCGCACCGTCGCGGAGGTCTCTGCCACCGAGGCGCCGGTGGTGCCCATCACCGACCAGCCCCGCCTGCTGGTCCTCGACGGCCACTCCATGGCCTTCCGGGCCTTCTACGCCCTGCCGGCCGAGAATTTCGCCACGTCGACGGGCCAGCATACAAACGCGGTCCACGGGTTCACGTCGATGCTGATCAACCTGATCAAGGAACAGAAGCCCACGCACGTGGCCGTCGCCTTCGATGTCTCCGACGACACGACGTTCCGCAAAGCCGAATACGACGGTTACAAGGCCGGTCGGAACGAGACGCCGCGCGAGTTCAGCGGGCAGATCGACCTCATCGAAAAGGTCATGACCGCCTGGGGCATCAAAACCATCAAGATGCCCGGCTACGAGGCGGATGACATCCTGGCCACGCTCGCCGCCCAGGGTGACGAAGCCGGATTCGAGGTCCTGCTGGTCTCCGGCGACCGCGACACCTTCCAGCTCATCACGGACAACGTCTTCGTCCTCTACCCGAAGACGGGCGTGAGCAACATCCCGCGGATGGATGCCGAAGCCATCGAAACCAAGTACTTCGTCACGCCCCCACAGTATTCGGACCTCGCCGCGCTCGTCGGGGAGTCGGCGGACAACCTTCCCGGAGTGCCAGGTGTCGGACCCAAGACTGCCGCGAAGTGGATCAACCAGTACGGCGGTCTCGAGGGCATCCTGGAGAACCTGGACTCGATCGGTGGGAAGGTCGGCGGCGCCCTCCGGGAACACATTGACTCCGTCAAGCGCAACCGCAGGCTGAACCGGCTCCTGACCGACCTGGAACTGCCGGTTTCGCTCAAGGAACTGGAGGAGCCCCGCCCGGACCACGACGCGGTCGAGGAGATCTTTGACCGGCTGGAGTTCAAAACGCTCCGCACCAGGCTGTTCGCGCTCTACGGGAACGACGCCGCTGA
>DATITT010000375.1:0-8538 GCA_035467435.1 Arthrobacter sp.
GCACCATGGGCCGAACCTGGATGGAGCCGTATCGAGGGGACGATCCATAACTCAGAAGACACCGACGGCATGTACCGCAAGCCACTCACCACACCGGGGGCGGTTGGGGACCCTGCCTCGCCCAAACTAACTCCGGCCGCACCTCCCGAGTCCTCTGCCACGGGGTGACCGGCAGCGGCAAGTCATCCGCCGCAACCGCTTACGCTCAGGCCACCGGACTGGCCGAGTTCTCGGCGGACGATGACATTGGCTGGCTGCGCGGCTGGACTATCCGCGCTGGCTTTCGTTGGCTTTCGCTGGCCCGGCTGGTGCGCCGCTCCCTGCGGCGGGCTTTGACCCGGGAACCGGTCTGCAACGATAACCGCGAGACCCTTGCCAGGTTCTTCGTCCAGGACTCGATCATCGGGTGGCATTTCCGGTCGTTTACACGGAAACGGCAGGTGATGCGCAGTCTCCACTCGGATCCTGCGATGCCGCCCGCGGTCCTGTTCCGCCATCCCCGCCAGCCCGACGCCTGGCTCGCGGAGCTGTCCGCCATGGGCGCTGAATCCGGGCGGGCCAAAAGCCTCTGAACGGTCGACGGACCGCGGCTACGCTGGATTCATGGCTGGACTCAAGGCGCCACGGGAGCTGCGGAAGACTCAGCGCGCGTCCCTGCTGAGGGCCGTGAAAGCATTCCACACCTTTGCCTGGTTCACGATCGAGGCCTGCATGGTCTACGTCCTGTATGCCGGTGTCCGCGGCCGCACCGACCGGCGGGTGGGCCTTGCCGCCGGTGTCGTCACCGCCGAGACCCTGGTCTTTGCCGCCAACGGCTTTCACTGCCCGCTCACCGCCGTGGCCAAGGACCTGGGCGACGAGACGGGCTCTGTCACCGACATCTACCTGCCACGGTGGTTCGCGCGCAACCTCCCCGGCATCCACGTTCCCCTGATCCTGGCTGCCGTGCTGCTGCACTGGCGGAACCACCGTGCCGCTGGCGACGCCGCTGCCCGCTTCACCCCCGGAACCCCGCCGGGCGCCGTCGGCGGCCCTATCGGATCGGGTGGCCCTTAAGGTCGACGCGGAAGCTCTCGATCACCTTGTTGGCCGCTGTGTCGATGATGATCACGGAGTCTGCCGGCCAGGACGGGTCGGGAACAACGGTGTAGGGAACATCGGTGATTACGGTGGGCCGCCCGGCGGCGTTGATCTTCCGGCTGAAAGCATCGACCACAGTGTTCGTCCTGGAGTTGATGGCCACCGTTTCCTGGGGGAGCCCCGCGGTGTTGCCGCTGGCGGGCGTGGCGTTCCACCAGCCCTCGTAGCCGCCGACCCCGCGTTCCGGCGACGGCACTGTGGACGCCGCGGCCGGCCGGCTAGCGCGGCTGGCGCCAGCACTGAGCCGACGCCGGCCCGGCAACGGCGGCAAGCGCCACCCGCAGCCGCTGGCATGCGCCACCCGCAGCCGCGCAAGCGAGCGCCACCCCGGGCGGGCAAGCGAGCGCCACCCCGGGCAGGCCCGGGGCCTACTTCTTACCGAACAGTCCGCCCAGGATCCCGCCGAGCCCGCCATCTTCATTCCTCTTCTCCACCGGATGGCTCTCCGGAAGGTCGACGTCGATCACCTCACCGGGCCGCGGCGCACCGCCGGTGGGCTGGCCCTGCGGGTAGGCCTGCGGCTCCAGCGATGAGTCCCGCCGTGCATCAGGAACCGCATCAGGCACGGCTGCCGGGGACGACGGCTGGCTGCCGCCGAGCAGCCCGCCCAGCAGACCGCCAAGCCCGCCCATCCCGCCGGCGCCGCCAGCTGCAGCGCCAGCGGCGCCGCCCAGGATCCCGCCCAAAAGCCCGCCGAGGTCAATGCCACCCACGCCGCCGGATCCGCCCGCGCCGCCAGCTCCGGAGGATTGGCCGCGGCCCCCGAGGACCTTGTTTGCAAGGTAGGACATCACAATCGGGGCCAGGATCGGCAGCAACTTCTTGATCAGGTCCCCACCCACGCCGCCGAGCTGGGACGTCCCGGCCAGTTGGCTGGCGACCTGGTCCTGCTGCCCGCCGAAGACGTGGCTCACGATCTTTTCGCCGTCCGCGGTGTCCACCTGCGAGACATCAACCCCGCCCTCCAGCAGCCCGTCCTGGTGCTGGCCAAGCGCTGACTCCAGCGAGGCCGCGCCGTCGGAGGCCTGTGCGTTGCTCTGCATGCCGGCCAGCAGCGTGGGCACGGCGGCCTCCACTGCGGCCTGGGCGGTCTGCCTGTCGGTGCCGAGCATGCCGGCAATCTGGTCTACCGGGATCTGCCGCAGGATGTCGTGGAGCTCGGTCAAGGGTTCTCCTTCAGCCGCAGGTCACTGCGGGCCCTCACCGGGAACGGCGCCCGCGCAGGCGCCGCCGGACTGTTGCCCCGCATCGTAGTCCGGGCTTCCTGAACGCGAAAGGACACTGCCCGGGGCCGGGCACCGCCCGTCGGAGACGCGCCGCGTTTGCGGGTAATCTAAGAGAGTTCCGGAGCAGGCAGGATTCACCGGAGACGCACATGGCAGGCAGCAAAAGGCGAGGTTGATGGTCCACATCTGGAACGATCCGTCCGAAGTCCCGGCGGACTTTGGTCCTTCCGTCGTTACCTTCGGCAACTTCGACGGTGTGCACCGCGGACACCAGCAAGTGCTCTCACAGCTCATCCGCATCGCCCGCCTGAACCACGCCCGGGCCGTCGCCATCACCTTCGACCCGCATCCGGCACAGGTCCACCGGCCCGAATCCGCCCCGGAACTGATCATGGGCCTGGAAGACAAGCTGGTCGCGCTGGGCGAACTGGGCCTCGACGCGGTGCTCGTCATGAAGTACTCCCTCGAACTGGCCAGCCTCACCCCCGAAGAATTCGTCGCCGACGTCCTGGTCGGCAGCCTCAAAGCCAGCCACGTCGTGATCGGCCACGACGCCCGGTTCGGCCGGGGCAACTCCGGCGACCTGGACACCATGCAGGAACTCGGCAGGAAGCTCGGGTTCGAGGTCCTGGTCATCAGCGAGTTCGGCTCCGAAGGCTTCCCGCTGCACGGTGATCCACACGAAGACCCGGACGACGACGGCGGCCAGGACCGCCGCTGTTCCTCCACCTGGGTGCGCGAGGCACTGCGCGAGGGCGACGTCGCCACTGCGGCCGCCGTCCTGGGCAGGTCGCACCGGATGCGCGGCGAAGTGGTCCACGGCGCCGCGCGCGGCCGCGACCTCGGCTTCCCGACCGCCAACCTAGCCTCCGACGCCAGCGGCTACATCCCGGCGGACGGCATCTACGCCGGCTGGCTCGTGGACCAGGCCGGTACGCGCTGGCCCGCCGCCATCTCCGTGGGCTCCAACCCCACCTTCGACGGCGTCAGCCGTCAGGTGGAGGCGCACGTGATCGACCGCCCCGAAGAGGCTGTCGAGGACTTCGATCTGTACGGCCAGACAGTAGTGGTGGAATTCGTCGCCCGGCTGCGGGGGATGGTGGCGTACCGTGGCCCTGAAGCGTTGGTGGACCAGATGCGCCTGGACGTGGTCCAGGCCCACAACATTCTGTTCGCGCGCTGAACCGCTAGGTTAAATCGCAGGGCCGGACCGCCGCGCCCAACCGCGCGGCAGATTCGCGGGTCCCGCGGGCGGTTTCGCCCGCGGGTCCGCGCAGTGATGCACAGCCATTGGGCAAGGAAGGCAAGAGACGTGACGATTGAGAAAAACACCAGGGAACTGGACAAGGATATTGTCCGGGACTTCAGCTCAAAGATGAGCTACGCGTCCTACCTGCAGCTGCCGACGCTCCTGAGCGCCCAGCAGCCGGTGAGCGACCCGGAGCACCACGACGAGATGCTGTTTATCATCCAGCACCAGACCACGGAACTGTGGCTCAAGCTGGTCCTGCACGAACTCCGCAGCGCCGCCGCCTGGCTTCGCTCCGACGACCTCGGCTCGGCCCTGAAAGCCATCGCCAGGGTCAAGCACATCCAGAAAACCCTCACCGAGCAGTGGTCCGTCCTGGCCACCCTCACACCCACCGAGTACTCCCAGTTCCGCGGCTTCCTGGGCAACTCCTCGGGATTCCAGTCCAGCCAGTACCGCGCGGTCGAGTTCCTGCTCGGCAACAAGAACCGCAAAATGCTGCCGGTGTTCGAATCCGACCCTGAGGCCCACGCGATGCTGCTGGAGCTCCTCGAAGCCCCGAGCATCTACGACGACTTCCTCGGCTACCTCAAGCGCCAGGGCTTCGACGTTCCTGCCTCGCTGCTGGAGCGGGACGTCACCCGGGCGCACGAGTTCTGCGCCGAGCTCGTCCCGGTCTTCAAGTACATTTATGAGAACGCCGCGGACAACTGGGGCGCCTACGAGGCCTGTGAGGAACTCGTGGACCTCGAAGACAACTTCCAGCTCTGGCGCTTCCGGCACCTGCGCACGGTGCAGCGCACCATCGGCATGAAGTCCGGCACCGGCGGCTCCAGCGGCGCGGCCTTCCTGCAGAAAGCGCTGGAACTCACCTTCTTCCCGGAGCTCTTCGCCGTCCGGACGGAGATCGGCCAGTGAGCGCCCTTCAGCCGGAAACGGCGGGGCCCGCGGCACAGGCCACCGCCGGCAACGACACAGCCCTGCTGCAACGCGCGCGCGAACTGGACGCCGCCGACCCGCTGGCCGCCTGCCGGGATCACTTCATCGGCACCGACACCGCCCTGTCCTACCTGGACGGCAACTCCCTGGGCCGTCCGCTCAAGCGCACCGTCACGGACATCAGCAGCTTTATCCAGGACAGCTGGGGCGGCCGGCTGATCCGCGGCTGGGACGAGGAATGGCTCGAGCTCCCGCAGGCCATCGGCGACCAGCTGGGCCGCGCCGTCCTCGGCGCCGCTGCGGGGCAGACCATCATTGCCGACTCCACCACGGTGGTCCTGTACAAGCTGATCCGGTCCGCGCTGGCCGCGGTCAGGGACCCGGCGCGCACCGAAATCGTGCTGGACACGGACAATTTCCCCACCGACCGCTACCTCGTCGAGGGCATCGCCCGCGAAGAGGGCCTCACGCTGCGCTGGATCGACGCCGATCCCTCCTCCGGCGTGACCGTCGAGCAGGTGCGGGCCGCCACCGGCCCGGCCACCGCCGTCGTGGTCCTGAGCCAGATCGCCTACCGCTCCGGGTTCCTCGCGGACCTGCCGGGTATCACCGCGGCCGTGCACGACGCCGGCGCGCTGGTGGTGTGGGACCTCTGCCACTCCGCCGGGTCGGTGGAGATCGCCCTGGACGCCGCCGACGTCGACTTCGCCGCCGGCTGCACCTACAAGTACCTCAACGGGGGACCGGGCTCGCCCGCGTTCGCCTATGTCAACGCCCGGCACCTGCCGGGACTGCAGCAGCCGATCTGGGGCTGGATGGGCCGCAAGGACGCCTTCGAAATGGGCCCCGGCTATGAGGCCGCGGCCGGAATCCGCGGGTTCCTCAGCGGCACCCCCGCGGTCTTCGGGATGCTCGCCATGCGCGGCACCCTGGACCTGCTGGAGGAGGTAGGTATGGCCGCTGTCCGGGAGAAGTCACGCCTGCTGACCGCGTTCGCCGTCGAGCTCCACGACGCCTGGCTCGCCCCGGAGGGCGTTGAACTCTCGACGCCGCGGGATCCGGCACTGCGCGGCAGCCACATCACGGTGGACCACCCGGCGTTCCGGGAGATGACCGCAGCGCTGTGGGAGCAGGATGTCATTCCGGATTTCCGGGCACCGCACGGCCTCCGGATCGGGCTGTCCCCGCTGAGCACGTCCTTCACGGAGCTGTACCGCGGGGTGGCCGCTATCCGCGAACGGCTGGCCGAGGGCGCTTCCGGGCAGCAGGACCACCCGTTTCGACAAGATTAGCGGCGTGCCGGTAAACTAAACGATGGATCCGGCTGCAGTCCGTGGCGGCTGGCTCTTGTTGTGTACGGGCAACCTCCCTTCGGAGGGGAATCCCCGGCGCAGCACCCCCGGCAGTGAGTTACTGATTCGGGCCTCACGGCACATCTCTAGGAGTTATCGTGGCACTTGAAGCCGCTGTAAAGCAGTCCATCATCAAGGATTTCGCAACGTCCGAGGGCGACACCGGTTCGCCGGAGGTCCAGGTTGCAGTCCTGACTCAGCGGATCAAGGATCTCACTGAGCACATGAAGGTGCACAAGCACGATTACCACACCCAGCGCGGTCTGCTGGCGATGGTTGGTCGTCGCAAGCGCATGCTGACCTACCTCAAGAACACTGACATCACCCGCTACCGTGCGCTCATCGAGCGTCTCGGCCTGCGCCGCTAGTCAGCTTTAGGGGGCGGCCCCTTCCGGAACGGAACGGGCCGCCTTTCTTCAAACTAAAACTCAACAGGAGGATCAACCGCATCACGCATTCGCGGTCTTCGGTAGTGATCTCCGGGAACGGCTTCAAGGGATGAAGCCCAGGCCCGTGGGTCTCGATCGATGACCGGGTGCAGTGCAGGCCAGCCGACAGAGGCTGGACTGGGTTGATGCGGCTGGACTCCGTGAACCATGAAACGGAGGTGACTCTCTATGGAGGGTCCCGAAATCCAGTTCTCAGAAGCAGTCATTGACAATGGCCGCTTCGGCAAGCGTGTAATCCGCTTTGAAACCGGCCGTCTTGCCAAGCAGGCAGCCGGCGCAGCGATGGTCTACCTCGACGAAGAGACCGCACTGCTGTCCGCCACCACCGCCGGCAAGCACCCGCGTGAAGGGTTCGACTTCTTCCCGCTGACCGTCGACGTCGAAGAGCGTATGTACGCCGCCGGCCGCATCCCGGGCTCGTTCTTCCGCCGCGAAGGCCGTCCCTCCACGGAAGCCATCCTGGCCTGCCGCCTGATGGACCGTCCGCTGCGCCCCGCCTTCGTCAAGGGCCTGCGCAACGAGGTCCAGATCGTCGTCACCGTGCTGTCCATCAACCCGGACGAGCTCTACGACGTGGTCGCGATCAACGCTTCCTCGATGTCCACCCAGCTCTCCGGCCTGCCCTTCTCCGGCCCGATCGGCGGCGTCCGCGTTGCCCTCGTCCAGGACGAGCACGGCCCGCAGTGGGTTGCGTTCCCGAAGCACTCCCAGCTCGAGAACGCCGTCTTCAACATGGTCGTTGCCGGCCGCGTCAAGGACGATGACGTCGCCATCATGATGGTTGAAGCCGAAGCCACCGACAACTCCTGGAACCTCATCAAGGAACAGGGCGCCACCGCCCCGACCGAAGAAGTTGTTTCGGAAGGCCTCGAGGCCGCCAAGCCGTTCATCAAGGCCCTCTGCGACGCCCAGTCCGACCTGGCGGCACGCGCCGCCAAGCCGACCGTCGAGTTCCCGGTCTTCCTGGACTACCAGGACGACGTCTACGCCGCTGTGGAGTCCGCTGCCGCCGAGAAGCTGGCCGCTGTGTTCCAGATCGCCGACAAGCAGGAACGCGACACCGCGTCCGACGAGCTCAAGGACGAGGTCACCTCTTCCCTCGCCGGCCAGTTCGAAGGCCGCGAGAAGGAACTGTCCGCAGCCTTCCGCTCCCTCACCAAGCAGGTTGTGCGCCAGCGCATCCTCACGGACCAGATCCGCATCGACGGCCGCGGCCTGACGGACATCCGCCAGCTCACCGCCGAGGTTGAGGTTCTGCCCCGCGTCCACGGCTCGGCCATCTTCGAACGCGGCGAGACCCAGATCATGGGTGTCACCACGCTGAACATGCTCAAGATGGAACAGCAGATCGACTCGCTGTCTCCCGTGACGCGCAAGCGCTACATGCACAACTACAACTTCCCGCCGTACTCCACCGGCGAGACCGGCCGCGTCGGTTCCCCGAAGCGGCGCGAAATCGGCCACGGTGCCCTCGCAGAGCGCGCCATCATGCCGGTGCTGCCGTCCCGCGAGGAATTCCCCTACGCGATCCGTCAGGTGTCTGAGGCTCTCAGCTCCAACGGTTCGACGTCGATGGGTTCCGTCTGCGCCTCCACGCTGTCCCTGCTCAACGCAGGTGTGCCGCTGAAGGCCGCTGTTGCCGGTATCGCCATGGGCCTGGTCTCCGACCAGGTCGACGGCCAGACCCGCTACGCCGCCCTGACCGATATCCTCGGCGCCGAAGATGCCTTCGGTGACATGGACTTCAAGGTCGCCGGTACCTCCGAGTTCGTCACGGCCATCCAGCTGGACACGAAGCTCGACGGCATCCCGGCCTCCGTCCTGGCAGCGGCCCTGAAGCAGGCCCGCGAAGCCCGCCTGCACATCCTGGATGTCCTGAACTCCGCGATCGACACCCCGGACGAGCTCTCCGAGTTCGCTCCGCGCGTCATCGCGGTCAAGATCCCGGTAGACAAGATCGGCGAGGTCATCGGCCCGAAGGGCAAGATGATCAACCAGATCCAGGAAGACACCGGAGCCGACATCTCGATCGAGGACGACGGAACTGTCTACATCGGCGCCACCAACGGCCCGTCTGCCGACGCAGCACGGTCCGCGATCAACGCCATCGCCAACCCGCAGATCCCGGAAATCGGTGAGCGCTACCTGGGCACGGTCGTCAAGACCACGACCTTCGGCGCCTT
>DATITT010000376.1:0-8197 GCA_035467435.1 Arthrobacter sp.
CAGTCATTCCCCGCCAGCTTTCCGTAACAGATAGGGACACCCGGCAGTGTACGAACTTCAGAATGTCCTCCGGCCGTATGCCTGGGGTTCCACCACAGCCATCGCGGGGCTCCTCGGCAGGCCTGCCTCCGGACAGCCGGAGGCGGAGCTGTGGATCGGCGCGCACCCGGACTCCCCCTCGGTGGCACTGAGTCCGGCCGGTGCCGGACCGAGGGGCGCGCACGCCGCCGTCGCGGACAACGGCGGAGGGCGGGCCCTGGATGCGCTGATTGCGGAGGATCCGGAGCACCATCTGGGCAGCGACAGCGTGGCCGAATTCGGCCCCCGGCTCCCCTTCCTGCTTAAGGTCCTGGCCGCCGACAGCCCCCTCTCCCTCCAGGTGCACCCGACGACCGGGCAGGCCCGGGAAGGGTTCGCCCGCGAGGAGGCGGCCGGAATCGACCGCGCGGCTGCGGACCGCAACTACAAGGACGCCTTCCACAAGCCGGAGATGATCCTCGCGCTGACACCGTTCGAGGCGCTGTGCGGCTTCCGCCCGGCCGCGGACTCCCGTGCCGTTTTCCAGGTGCTGGTGGCCGATTTTGAACTGGCCGGCCTGGAGCTTCCACCGCTCGTTCCGCTGCTGCTGGAGGATCTGGCGCAACACGACGAGCCCACGGCACTCCGCTCGGCCTTTGAGCGGCTGATCTCCGGCGGCGAGGACGTCGCGGAGGCGACAGCCGCGATTGTGGCGGCCCTCGTCTCCGGCGCCCCGACAGCGCCCTACCAGGCGGAGCTGTCCACCGTCGCCACGCTCAATGCGCAGTACCCCGGCGATCCGGGCGTGCTGATTTCACTGCTGCTCAACCGGATCTCGCTGGCACCGGGCGAGGCTGTCTACCTGCCGGCCGGCAATGTCCATGCCTACCTGCACGGTCTCGGCGTCGAGGTCATGGCGTCCTCTGACAACGTGCTGCGCGGCGGACTGACCCCGAAGTTCGTCGATGTGCCGGAACTTCTCCGCACCGTCTCCTTTGAGGCCGTCGGCGTGCCGATGCTCAGCGCCGAGACGACGATGCTGGGCCAGGAAGTCTTCCGGCCGCCGTTCCGGGAATTCCAGCTGCAGCGCGTCGAGCTCAAGCCCGGCGCGGAGCCCGTCCCGCTGGCGCAGTCAGGCGCCGCCGTCATCATCGTGGTCTCCGGTTCCATGCTCCTGGACTCCCCCAAGGGTGAACTGCGGCTGGAGCGCGGCGCGAGCGCTTTCCTGCCCGCGGCCGAGGCGCCGGTCAATGCACACCCCGCCGCCGGTGCCACCGGGACCGCCCTGGCCTTTGCCGTCACCACCGCCCTGAAAGCCTGAGACCGTGGACCACTTCCTGCAGAGCCCCGCGTGGGCCGACTTCCAACGCGCCCTGGGGCGGACCGTGCACCAGCGCTCGGGCCCCGGATGGAGCTTCCTGGCCATCGAGGAAAGCAACCCGGCGGGGAAACTGCTCTACGCACCCTACGGCCCGGCGGCCGCTTCCCTGGCCGCGTTCGACGCCGCCCTGGCGGCACTGACGGACCTGGCCCGCAGCTGCGGGGCCGTGTTTGTCCGCATCGAACCGGTCGACGCCGGCTTCACGGCCGCCGAGGCCGGCGATGTCCTGCGCACGCGCGGGCTCCGGCCGGCCCCGGCCAACCAGCAGCCGGAACTCACCTGGATCGTGGACCTGGACCGGGATTTCAAGGACGTCCTGGCCGACATGAAACCGGTGAACCGCAACCTGTACCGGAACATCCACAAAAAGGGCGTCACGTTCCGCTCCAGCCAGAACCCGGAGGAGATCTCAGTACTGCTGGGATTCCTGCACCTGACAGCGGCGCGCAACGGCTTCAAACCGCAGAGCGACGACTACCTCACCCAGGTCGCCCGCTCACTGATGCCGGCCGGTGCCGCGACCCTCTTCATTGCCGAACTCGAGGGCGAGCCGATCGCTGCCGCCCTCGTGTACGACTCCGGGGACACCCGCACCTACGCCCACGCCGCCCTGGATGACGCGCACCGGAAGCTCAGCGCCGGGATTCCGCTGCTGGTCACCCTGATGGCCGACGCCAGGGACAAGGGCCTGAAGCAGGTGGATCTCTGGGGCGTGGCACCCGCGGACCAGCCCGAGCACCAGTGGGCAGGGTTCACTTCCTTCAAGAAGTCCTTCGGCGGGCGCGAGGTCGCGTACCCCGGGACGTGGGATTTGCCGGTGCGGAACCTGCGCTACAACGGGTACCAGCTGGCCAGGAAGGCTGCGCAGGCCGCCCGCCGGGGCGTCACAGCGGCCCGGAAGCTGCCCGTCCGGCTGCGCGGCGCACTCCGCCGCTAGCCCTCCCCCACTGGACATGCCCCGCGGTGGCAGCAAATCCCAGGGCCGCACCTCTGGACATGCCCCGCGTCAGCCCCGGCAGGTGGACATAGACCCACTATGTCCAGTCCCGCGCCACACCACTGGGCATGCCCGCGGTGGCAGCACACTCCTGAGCACAGCCACTGGACATGTCCCGCGGTCGAGCCCTAGTTCCCGGCGTGGGCGGCTTTCTTCTGGGCTTCGTACGCGCTGGCGACCATCTCCTCGACGGAATGCCGCATCTTCCAGTCCAGGTCGCGTGCGGCGAGGGAACCGTCGGCCACGATCCGGTCCGGGTCCCCCGCCCGGCGGGGCCCTATTTCCGGCTCGAAGTCGATGCCCGTGACCGCCGCCATCGCGGTCATGATCTGACGGACGGAGAGACCGTCGCCGGAACCGAGGTTGTAGACGCGTTCCAGCGGTGTACCGCCGGCGAGGGCCTTGGCTGCCGCGACGTGGGAGGTCGCCAGGTCGGCCACGTGCACGTAGTCACGCACGCAGGTGCCGTCGGCGGTGTTGTAGTCGATGCCGTTGATGCGCGGGGTCTTCCCTGCGGTCAGTGCGCGGAGCACGATCGGGAAGAGGTTGTGCGGGCTCGTGTCGTAGAGCTCGGGTGAGCCGGAGCCGACGACGTTGAAGTAGCGCAGCGAGGTGTGTTTCAGTCCCCGCGCCGTGCCCTGGTCCCGGATCAGCCATTCGCCGATCAGTTTGCTCTCGCCGTAGGGGGATTCCGGCCGTGTCGGGGTGTCTTCCGTGACGATGTCCCCGCTGGGTGTGCCGTACGTGGCGGCTGAGGATGAGAAGACCAGCTTGTCGACCTCGGCGAGTTCCATGGCCTTCAGCAGTTCTGCCGTGCCGGTGACGTTCTGCTCGTAGGTGAGCAGGGGCTCCTGGACGGAAACACCGGCGTACTTGAAGCCCGCGAGGTGGATCACCCCGGTCACGCCGTGGTCCAGCATGGTGCGGGCAACGAGTTCCGAGTCGAGGATGCTGCCGTGCACGAACGGAACGTCGTCCGGGACGAACTCGCGGTGCCCGCTGGAGAGCGAATCAACCACCACGGCCTGCATCCCGGCGCCTCTCAAAGCAGAAACCACGTGAGAACCGATATACCCTGCGCCACCTGTTACGAGCCATGTCATGGTTCCACCCTACCCAATGCCTGCCCGCCCAGCCGCCTGGAAACGACGGATCCCCGGGGCGCGGAACGCGCCCCGGGGATCCGGGTGACCTGGTGCGGGCTGGTGCTAACCCTTGCGGGCGTAGCCTTCCCACTTGCTGGCCTGGTGCTCGCCATCCACGAACCGGATGGTTCCGGACTTGGAGCGCATCACGATGGACTGGGTGAGGACCTTGTCCTTGGAGTAACGCACGCCCTTGAGCAGGTCGCCGTCGGTGATGCCCGTGGCCGCGAAGTAGCAGTTGTCGCTGGAGACGAGGTCGTTGGTCGACAGCACCCGGTCCAGGTCGTGGCCGGCGTCGATGGCCTTCTGCTTCTCATCGTCGCTGGTGGGCCACAGGCGGCCCTGGATGACTCCACCGAGGGCCTTGATGGCGCAGGCCGTGATGATGCCTTCCGGCGTTCCGCCGATGCCCATCAGGGCGTCCACTCCGGTGCCGGTGCGGGCAGCGGCAATGGCGCCGGCGACATCGCCGTCCATGATGAACTTGGTCCGGGCACCGGCCTCGCGGATCTCCTCCACGAGCGGGCGGTGCCGGTCGCGGTCCAGGATCATCACGTTGAGCTGGTTGACCTTGACGCCCTTGGCCTTGGCGATCAGGTGCAGGTTCTGCTTGACCGGCAGGCGCAGGTCAACCATGTCAGCGGCTTCCGGACCGGTCACGAGCTTCTCCATGTAGAAGACCGCGGAAGGGTCGAACATGGAGCCGCGCTCGGCAACGGCGAGGACGGCCAGGGCGTTGTTGATGCCCAGTGCGGTCAGCCGCGTTCCGTCGATCGGGTCGACGGCGACGTCACACTCGGGGCCGGTGCCGTCACCGACGTGCTCTCCGTTGTAGAGCATCGGGGCTTCGTCTTTTTCACCTTCGCCGATCACAACAACACCGTTGAAGTGGACGGTCTGCAGGAAGGAGCGCATGGCGTCGACGGCGGCGCCGTCGGCTTTGTTCTTGTCCCCGAACCCGACCCAGTGGCCACCGGCGATGGCGGCGGCTTCGGTGACGCGGACCAGTTCCAGAGCAAGGTTGCGGTCCGGCTCGTCGATGCCGACGGCGAGAGACGGGGAAAGCGTGGAGTACTTCTGGGTCATTGGCGGTGGTGTCACGTGAACCTCTTCTTCGAGTGGCGATCATTGAAGCCGGACGGACAGGATCGATCTGTCGCGGTGATTCTTAGTTTGTGATCTCGTCTGATACTGATCATAGTCGCGGAGGAAAGCTGCGTCTTGGAAATGACCGTTCGGTGAACGGCCCGCCGCCGGCCCGCCCGGCACTGCCGAATGTGAGATCGGCCCGGAATGGGCGACTATAGAGGGGTGAGTGAATTGCAGGAAACGCCCCCCGCAGCCCCCGCTTCCCCTGCCGGCACCGCCGGCCGGGAAGCGCCCGGAGCAGCCGGCCAGCCGCCCGTCAAGCCCGTCCTGACCGCCGGAGCGGCGAAGCGCGCGAACGCATCGGTCATCGGCATGATCATTGCGCTGGTCCTGAGCATTGCCACTTTCCTGCCGGTCGTGCTGATGAACCCGTCCCCCAAGACTGACGGCTACCGGCCGAACATCAACGTCGGCGCCGTGGCGCAGAACGCTGCCGATGTGGCAGGATTCACACCGGCTGCCCCGGATACCGGCGACGCATTCCGCGCAAATTACGCCCGCTGGGAATCCGGTACGGGCAGCGGCGTCCCGACCTGGGAGGTCGGCTACCTCACGCCCGGGGAGTCCTTCATCGGCCTGGTGCAGTCGCGGCAGTCCAATCCCACCTGGCTGCTGCAGCAGGTCAAGAGCGCGCCCGTGACCGGCACCCGCAGCGCCGGCGGACGCGACTGGGAGCTCCGCGACAGCGGCAAGGGCGAGAAGAGCATGGTGCTTGCCGAAGCCGCCGGCACCACCGTGATCCTGACCGGATCCGCCCAGCTGGACGAATTCACGGTGCTGGCAGCCGCAGTAGTCGAGGACCTCGAGAACAAGTCCGGCGCGGCCGGGACCGCGTCACCCGGTGGTAACGCGAAAGCAACAGTTTCACCCTCCGCCGCCCCTTCGCCGTAAAGTAGGGCCGTGCCCACCTATCTCACCCCTGCCCTTGCCTGGCGCCGCCTCCGCGAAGGCAACGAACGCTTCGTTTCCGGCGAGTCGTCGCATCCCAACCAGGACGCGTCCCGCCGCTCCTCGCTCGTGGAGAACCAGCACCCCTTCGCGGTGATCTTCGGCTGCTCGGATTCCCGGCTGGCCGCTGAGATCATCTTCGACCTGGGCCTGGGCGACGCCTTCGTCGTCCGCACCGCGGGCCAGGTGATCGACGACGCCGTCCTCGGCTCGCTCGAATACAGCGTCAGCGTCCTCGCAGTGCCGCTGATCGTGGTCCTCGGGCACGACAGCTGCGGCGCGGTCACGGCCACCAAGAATGCCGTGGAGACCGGGCAGATGCCCGTGGGCTTCATGCGGAGCCTCGTCGAGCGCATCACGCCGTCGGTATTGACCTCGCTGCGTAACAACCAGACCGACGTCAACGACATGGTGGTGGAGAACGTCAAGCAGACGTCGCAGCGGCTCGTGGACAGCTCGCGGGTGATTTCTGAGGCCGTCGAGGGCGGCCGGGCAGCGGTGATCGGCCTCGCCTACAGCCTGGCCGACGGCAAGGCGGACCTCGTTTCCGAAATCGGCGAGCTCTAACTTCCTGCAACCGCCGGGCAGCAGGCCCTTCACGGTTTTCGATGGGACGCCTCTGCCCAATAAGCTAGCCCCATGACTTCCACAGAAGAGTTGAACACCGAAGAGTTCCGCATCGAACACGACACGATGGGCGAAGTCAGGGTCCCCGTGAATGCCCTGTACCGTGCCCAGACGCAGCGTGCCGTCGAAAACTTCCCGATCTCCGGCAAAACGCTGGAGCGCGCCCACATCGAAGCCCTCGCCCGGGTCAAGAAGGCCGCAGCACAGGCCAACGCAGAACTGGGAGTGCTCGACGGCGAGCTCGCCCAGGCGATCGCGGACGCTGCCGACGAGGTCGCCACCGGAAAGTACGACGGCGACTTCCCGATCGACGTGTTCCAGACCGGCTCGGGTACCTCGTCCAACATGAACACCAACGAGGTCCTTGCCGAACTGGCGACACGCGCGCTCAAGGCCGCCGGCCGCGACAAGGTGGTCCACCCCAACGACCATGTCAACGCCTCGCAGTCCTCCAACGACGTTTTCCCCACCTCGGTCCACGTGGCCGCCACGTCAGCGCTGATCAACGACCTGATCCCGGCGCTGGGCTACCTCGCGGAGTCCCTGGAGCGCAAGGCCGTCGAGTTCAAGGACGTCGTGAAGTCCGGCCGCACCCACCTCATGGATGCCACCCCGGTGACGCTGGGCCAGGAGTTCGGCGGCTACGCCGCACAGGTCCGCTACGGCGTCGAGCGCATCAACGCCTCCCTTCCCCGCGTCGCTGAAGTCCCGCTCGGCGGCACCGCCGTCGGCACCGGCATCAACACCCCTGCCGGTTTCCCGGAGCGCGTCATCGAACTGCTCGCCGCGGACACAGGCCTGCCGTTGACCGAGGCCCGCGACCACTTCGAAGCCCAGGCCAACCGGGACGGCCTGATCGAGGCCTCAAGCCAGCTCCGCAACATCGCGATCTCCATTATGAAGATCAACAACGACCTGCGCTGGATGGGCTCCGGCCCCAACACCGGCCTCGGCGAAATCGCGATCCCGGACCTGCAGCCGGGCTCCTCGATCATGCCCGGCAAGGTCAACCCGGTGATCTGCGAGGCGTCCATCATGGTCTGCGCCCAGGTCATCGGCAACGACACCGCCATCGCCTGGTCCGGCACCAACGGCGCATTCGAGCTCAACGTCGGCATCCCCGTGATGGCCGCCAACCTGCTCGAATCCGTGCGCCTGCTGGCCAACACCAGCCGCGTCATGGCGGACAAGATGATCGACGGCATCACCGCCAACGTCGAGCGCGCCCGATACCTGGCCGAGGCCTCCCCGTCGATCGTCACGCCGCTGAACAAGTTCATCGGCTACGAGAACGCTGCGAAGATCGCCAAGAAGGCCGTGGCCGAGGGCCTGACCATCCGCGAAACCGTCGTCGCGATGGGCTTCCTGGAACGCGGTGAACTGACCGAGGAGCAGCTGGACACGGCCCTGGACGTTATGTCCATGACCCGTCCGCCGCACAAGGCCTAGCACCAGGGTCCGCCGCGCCCCTCCGGCACGGCAGGGTCCGACGGCGGCCGGCACCTTCCAGCGAAAGGTGCCGGCCGCTTTGTCGTCTGCTGACCGGCTCCCGCTCAGCCCGGCGGGACCCCACCGCCCGCTGCCCGGCGCTCCTCGGCCGTGTACGCCGCCGCGGCGGCGGCGTCCGCCATACTGGCGCCGGCCAGGCGGGCTTCGCGCAGCCTGCGGGTCTTGGCCGACTGCCCGGAGAAGGCCGCGTCCACGTTGCCGGCCGCGTACGTCAGCGCGTCCTCGGCCCGGATCCCGAGCCCATGCGCCGTCAGCACGGCGTCCTGGTTGGCGCCCAGGTACGTGAACTGCCAGCCCCACTCA
Organism: Arthrobacter sp.; assembly: GCA_035467435.1. Classification (GTDB taxonomy): domain Bacteria; phylum Actinomycetota; class Actinomycetes; order Actinomycetales; family Micrococcaceae; genus Arthrobacter. The sequence goes on from DATITT010000376.1 coordinate 8,078, forward strand.
TTCTGCTGCCGCTCCACGAGGGCCTTCACCAGCGGCCCCGTGGCCTCCCTGGAGGCGTTCTCGTGGCCGTCGGTCAGTACCGCCACCAGCACGGTGCCCGGGCGCTGCTCTTCGGGGAGG
>DATITT010000377.1:0-1767 GCA_035467435.1 Arthrobacter sp.
GTTGCCCCCTCGTCGGCCGAGCTGGTGGCGTCCAGCACCGAGCAGCTGTTCCAGGCCTATGTCCGCGAGGTCGGGCCGGCCGGACTGCAGGCCGTGGCCTACTCCGGTGGAAACTTCATTATCCGCACCGGCGGGACAAACACAGCCGAAGCCGCCCTGACCCAGGCCCCCGAGCCCGGGGCCGCCGCCACGGCGCCCGGAAAGACCTCCCCGGCTGACTTCGTGGCGCGGTATGCCAATGTCCAGCTGGAGCAGGGGTCCCCGGTCACCACCGAAGCGGACGTCTTCGGCGGGGAGGGCTTCGCCGTGGACCGGCGGACCATCTGCTCGACGGGATTTGGCGCGTTCAGCGCAGCGGGACTTCCGGTTGTGCTCACGGCGGGGCACTGCGCCGAGGACGGCACGGCGCGGATCGCCGAGCTGGAGCCGCCGACCTCCGCCACGGCGAGCGGATTGTCACCCCTGCCCGGCACGCTCGCGCCGCTCGGCAGCTTCGGCTTCAGCCAGTTCGGCGGACCCAATAACTCGCCGGTTCTGGACCCCCGATGGGAAACGGGCGATGCGGGAGACCCCGGAAACGTGGGCACGGACATCGCCGTCATCGAGGGGCTCGACGGCGGCGTCACCCTGCAGCCGGCCGCGAGCACCTGGGCCGACGCAGCGAACCCGGGCGCCACCGCGGTGAAGATCATCGGCTTGGTGGCCCCGTTCCAGGGCCAGGAAGTGTGCCGCTCCGGGCGGACCGAGGGCTGGTCCTGCGGCCAGGTGGAGGAAACCGGCATCTACGTGGTGGGCGGACGAACCCCCGCAACCGCGGACCTGCGCGCCTTCCGCGGCTTCCTGTCCAAGAACGTCCAGTCCCGCGGGGGAGACTCCGGCGGGCCCTGGATCAGCGGCAACTTCGCCGTCGGCACCCACTCGGCCGGCGAGACGTCCGGAGAGAACTTCGCCATCGCCACGACCCTCGAGGACGCCCTCACCAAAATCCCGACCGCCGTGCAACTCCAGCTGTTCCTGAACAAGCCCGAGCTCGTGGCGCCGGAAGACCTGACCGTCCTGGCGGGCCAGCCCATTACGGGCCGGGTCCCGGCGGCGCCGGCGTCGGCCGTGGCCGCCGGCTCGAAAGTCCGCATCACTGACAAAGCCGAAGGGCAAACGGTGGAAGTTCCGGTCGACGCCGACGGACGCTGGGCTTTCCCCGCACCCGAGAGCAATGGCCCGCTGAGGTTCACGGCGGAGACGGTGAACGGATTCAGCAGCTCCGGCGCAGTTTCCCTGGCGGTCGAGGTCTCAGACCTGGCCGCACCGGTGATCACCTCACCCGCCGAGGGCGCGGCGCTGAAAACCGTCACGCGCCTCGACGGCACCGGAACCCCCGGGCTCACGGTGAAACTCACGGGCGACATCAGCGGCACCGCAGTCGTCGCGGCGGACGGCCAATGGACCATCCCCGTCGATGAAGCCGACCCCGGCCGATTCACCATCCGCGCCGTCCAGACATTCCCGGGCACAACGGACAGCCCCTCCGCCACCCGGAACTTCACCGTTGAAGCACCGGTCGTCGTGCCGGCCGAGCCCGTAGCCCCCGCTGAGCCCGTAGCACCGGCAGTCCCCGCGGCCCCGGCGGCGCCCGGGAACACGGTGCTCCCAGCCGGCGCCAGCCAGCAGCCGACCGCCGCCGGCCAGCTGCCGGACACCGGTGCCGGTTCGCTCCTGCCGACGGCGGGACTTGCCGGCGGCGCGTTCCTGCTCGGCGGTGTCCTGCTG
>DATITT010000378.1:0-6824 GCA_035467435.1 Arthrobacter sp.
CACCGGGACGGGGGCGGGGGACCTCCGGGCCCAGGACCCCGCCGGCCGGCCTGCCACCAGCCCGGAAGCGAACGGTGATGCAGGACCCGGACGCCGCTGACCGCGGCACCCGCCCGTCCTTCCCCGGGGCCGCCAACGCTCTGGGCGGAGAACCCTCTGCCTACCTCCGGCAGCACGCCGGAAATCCCGTGCACTGGCGGCCGTTCGGCGACGAGGCCTTTGCCTTCGCGGCCGCCCGCGACGTGCCGGTCTTCCTCTCGAATGGCTGTGCGGCCTTCCACTGGTGCCACGTCATGGCCCGGACGTCGGAAATCCCCCACCTTTGAAGTCGGCGCCCGGTGTGCCGGGCAGAGGAGCCGGTGAGTCGCGGCGACGCTGTCTCAAAGGTGGGGAGAATCCGCGCGGGCGGCCAGGCGCGCGGGCGGCCAGACGCGCAGGCAGGCGGGCAGGCGGGCGGTCCGGGTGAAGAGGCGGGGACATCAGCTCAGGACGGCGATGGCAATCGCGATGTAGTGCGCGGCGAAGGCAAAGACCGTGAGGGCGTGGAACAGTTCATGGAAACCGAAGTGTGAGTAGCTGATGTTCGGCTTCTTCAGCGCATAGAAGACGGCGCCGGTGATGTAGAGGGCACCCCCCACGCAGATCAGGACGGCGGAGGCGACATTGGCGGCAAAGAAATCCGGCAGATAGAACAACGCCCCGCAACCCAGGGCGATGTAGATCGGCACGTACAGCCAGCGCGGGGCGTCGGTCCACAGCAGCCGGACCAGCACGCCAAGGATGGCACCGGACCAGATCACCCACAACAGCAGTTCGGCCTTGGGCCGGTCCAGGAGGGCCCAGGCCAGCGGCGTGTAGCTTCCGGCTATCACCAGCATGATGTTTGTATGGTCCAGCCGCTTCAGCACGATCTTGACGCCCGGGGACCAATTGCCCCGGTGGTAAATGGCGCTGATGCCGAAGAGCAGGACCCCGGTGAAGGCGTAGATGGCGCAGGCGATTTTCAGGTCCGGCGTCGGGGCCAGAATCACCAGCACCAGGCCGGCGGCCAGCGCCAGCGGAGCCGTCACGGTATGGATCCAGCCGCGCCATTTGGGCTTGATTATCAGCAGTTCCGCCAGCCGGATCGCGGCGTCGTCCATCGGACCGTTCCTTCGGTCCGCAGGCTGCTCCGGCCGGGGCTCGGGGGTGTTGCTTTCCATGCCGCAATAATAACCTACGGTCTAGTAAGTTACCCGCGGGTAATAGTATCTGGAGGGCAAAGCGCAACGCCCCTGCGCCCCGGCCTGCGCTCCGGCGGGTAGCCTAGGATCTGCACTGCAGTCGTACAAGGAAGCCAGGTGAATCTCCGGATGGAAATGCCCGGGTTCCTCTATGGCTTCTACGAGCGCAAACTCCAGCGGTCCCTGGACCCGGAACGCATCCCCCGGCACATCGGCGTCATGGTGGACGGTAACCGCCGCTGGGCCAGGCAGTTCAACGCCCCGACCAGCCAGGGGCACCAGGCCGGGGCCGACAAGATCCACGAATTCCTCGGCTGGTGCCAGGAACTCGGCGTCAAAGTCGTCACCCTCTACATGCTCTCCACGGACAACATGAACCGCTCGGGCGAAGAACTCGACCTGCTCATGGGGATCATCGCCAACACGCTGGACACGCTGGACGAGGACGACGAAATCTCGGTACACGCCATGGGTGCCCCGGAACTGCTCCCTGACTACCTCGCCGCACGGCTCAACCGGCTCACGGCCCGCACCCCGGCGCGCGAGAAACTCCACGTCAACGTCGCCGTCGGCTATGGCGGACGCCGCGAAATCGTCGACGCCGTCCGCGAACTGCTGCACGACGCCGTCGCCCGCGGCACGGACATCGGGAAACTGGCCGACGGGCTGAGCGTCGACGACATCTCGCGCTTCCTCTACACCCGCGGCCAGCCCGACCCGGACCTCGTGATCCGCACCTCCGGGGAGCAGCGGCTCTCCGGGTTCCTGATGTGGCAAAGCGCCTACAGCGAGTTCTACTTCTGCGAAGCCCTGTGGCCAGCCTTCCGGAAAGTGGACTTCCTCCGGGCCCTCCGCGACTACGCCGGCAGGCAGCGCCGCTACGGCTCCTGACGCGTCATCGGCCGGTCACCGGATGGCAATAAGAATCGCCGAAAAATTGGCGCGGAAACGTCATACCCCGGACGTACGTTAATCCCATCAGCAGGCAAACCGCCGGCTGATCGGGGAGGCCAGTACATGGAGCGGAAGTTCGCACCGGGTGTATGGGAGGCCGCGTCCGGCCTCAAGGCCAAGCCGCCTCACCAATAACAATTCCGGGCATGCGCCCCGGGGCTGGAGTCGATGTGGCTATTTCTGAACAACTGCCCGACGTCATGACCGACCAGGGACAGAAAGCTACCTCTCGCGCCAAGCGAGCCATCTCAAAGACCGGTGCAGCGGAGAGTGACGCTGCAGCCGGTCTTGCTGTTTCCGGGGAAGGGACAGCAACCAGGGAACCGGCCCGGAGCTTCGTGATTGACACCTCGGTGCTGCTTTCGGACCCACGGGCACTGCTGCGCTTCGCGGAGCACGAAGTGATCCTGCCGATCGTCGTCATCACCGAACTGGAAGGCAAGCGGCATGATCCGGAGCTCGGCTATTTCGCCCGCAAGGCGCTCAGGCTCCTCGATGACCTGAGGGTGGAGCACGACGGCCTCGACCGCCCCATCCCGATCGGCCACGACGGCGGCACCCTCATGGTGGAGCTGAACCACATCTCCGCCGACGTGCTGCCCGCCGGCTTCCGCGGCGGGGACAACGACAGCCGGATCCTCGCCGTCGCCAAGAACCTCGCCAACGGGGGCCGCGACGTCACGGTGGTCTCCAAGGACCTCCCGATGCGCGTCAAGGCCTCGGCCATGGGGCTGCAGGCCGACGAGTACCGCAACGAACTCGTCAAGGATTCGGGCTGGACCGGCGTCGCGGAAATCGACGCGAGCGAGGAGGAAGTCTCAAGCCTCTACGGTCACGAGCCGGTCTTCATCCCGGAGGCGGCGGAGATGCCGACGAACACCGGCCTGGTGATCCTCTCCCAGCGGGGATCTGCCCTGGGCCGGGTGGGAGCGGACAAACAGGTCCGCCTCGTGAGGGGTGACCGCGACGTGTTCGGGCTGCACGGGCGGTCGGCCGAGCAGCGGCTGGCGCTCGACCTGCTGATGGACCCCTCCGTGGGGATCGTGTCCCTCGGCGGGCGTGCCGGCACGGGCAAGTCCGCGCTGGCCCTCTGCGCCGGCCTCGAAGCCGTGCTGGAGCGGCGGGAGCACCGCAAGGTGATCGTCTTCCGGCCGCTCTACGCGGTGGGCGGGCAGGAGCTCGGCTACCTGCCCGGTTCCGAGGCGGAGAAAATGAACCCCTGGGCGCAGGCCGTCTTCGACACGCTCGGTGCCCTGGTCAGCCAGGAAGTCGTGGAGGAAGTGATGGACCGCGGCATGCTCGAGGTGATGCCGCTGACGCACATCCGGGGGCGCTCACTGCATGACGCATTCGTCATCGTGGATGAGGCCCAGTCGCTCGAGAAGAACGTGCTGCTCACCGTGATGAGCCGGATCGGGCAGAACTCCAAGATTGTCCTGACCCACGACGTCGCCCAGCGCGACAACCTCCGCGTCGGCCGGCACGACGGCGTTGCCGCCGTCGTCGAGACACTCAAGGGCCACCCGCTCTTCGGCCATGTCACCCTCACCCGCTCCGAGCGCTCGCCGATCGCGGCGCTCGTGACGGAGCTGCTTGAGGGGGCTGAGATCTAGGGTTCCGTTTTTTCGCGGGGGCCGTGGCCGGGTTTCGCCGGGCCACGGCCGTTCGCCGTCGCTTAGCGCGGCGGGTCCCTTCCCAAGGCTCGCAAGCTCGCCTCGGGCCCTCGGGGCCCTCGGGACGCTGCTTCGTCCCATCGGACCCGCTACGGTCGCTGGGCGACCTTCGGGGCCCGATGCTCCGCGATGCGCTCCTTTGCGAAGGTCCGTGACCCGGTGTGTGCGTCCGTCACCGTTAGGGGGAGGGTGTGCCGCTTTGGGGTGCGATCCCCAGGAACTTCGCGGTGGCTTCGTGGCCCGCCACATTCAGCTGCCATTCGGGGCGCGCGAAGGTGGCCGGGGTGAGGCGGACTTTCTGTGCTTCCTGGGCTTCGCCGCCCCAGTTGGCGCGGGTGACGCCGTTGAGTTCGTAGCCGAGGGAACGCGAGACACCGAGGGACTGCTGGTTCCAGGCCGCCGCCTCGGATTCGGCGACCTCCGCGCCGAGCCAGTCGAAGGCGTAGAGGGCGACGGCGGCACGCATCTCCTTGCCGAGTCCCCGGCCGTGGACGCTCTGCCTGAGCCAGGAGCCCGTGCTGACCGTCTTGAGCGTGGCGAAGTCCTTGGCCCCGATGTCCTGGCAGCCGATGAACCCGCCCTCATGCCAGATGCCCAGCAGCAGGGTCCACTCCTGCGGCGACATGTTCCCGCGGCACCGCCAGTACCACTGCGCCATGTTCGGGCCGAGCTCCTCGGCGGGGGCCTCCGCCCACGGTTTGCTGAAGGGGCTGCGGCCGGGGTCGTGGACGCCGCTCAGGGCCGCCTCCACCGCCGCAGGGATCTCCTCATCGCGGATGGGCCGCAGCACCAGGCGGGGTGTGGTCAGGGTGAGGCCAAAGGGCGGCCAGCAGCGGGCAAGTTCAGTCATCCGGGAAGCCTAGCGGCGCGGCGAGCGCTCAGCCGGGTCCACGCGCCGTCAGCCCGCCGGGAGTTCCCAGCTGATGTGCCGGCGGACATCGGTGAGGTTCATCGATTCGGCGAGGAACAGGTCATCAAGCATGTACTCGTCCACGGCAAGGATCCGGATCCAGTGCCCATACGCCTCCGGCCCATACCCGTCCTCTCTATGCCCTTCACGTGCGTCCCCTTCCCCTGCGGGGCCTGCCTGGCCGCCCTCCAGCCAGCGGCTGGCGACACACACACCCGTGCCGGCGTCGATCCGCACAACGGTGCGGCCCGGACGGCACAGCGGCGCATCGGGGTGGCTGGGGCGGTAGCCGGGGTTCGGGGTGACGGTGGCTTCCAGGGCGGGGCGGCCCTCATGCATCACTTCGGTGACGGTGCCCAGCTCCACGGCGTTGGAGTTGGGGAATTCGAGCGGCACGGGGGCGTTGCCTGCCAGTTCCACCGGGTCCAGGGCGGCAGCGAAGCGACCGTTGCCGAAGCCGGGCTCGCCGTAGGCTGCTTCGGGGCGGCGCCGGACCAGGCCGCGGTCGTCGTAGACCGGGGTGACGAGGTGGGGCGGCAGCAGCCAGGTCTTCCTGGTGGAGCGGACGTAGAACACGTCACGGGAATCGTTGATGCCCGTGGTGCTGTGCAGGACGAGCCCGTCCGCTGTCTCCAGCCGCAGGGCGCCCGGGCGGCGCAGCCACGCGCGGACCAGATCCGGAGGCGGCGCCGTGTCAGCGGCCCCGGGATCGGCGGCGAGGGGCCGGTCCAGGTATTCAAAGCGCAGGGACTGCCACTTCCACGGCGAGGAACGGCAGAGGTGCCGGAATGCGGCCCCCTGTCCCGCCGGGTTCCCGGGCGTGCCGGGCCCGCGCGCGTGCGAGGTGTCCCATGCGGCCATATCCACAGTGTACGCGCGGGCCCGGCCCCGGCCGCCGGTATTTCCAGTAGCATCCGAGGGTGATCCAACGACTCGACGGACTGGGCGCAGTGACCCCGCTGGCCTACTGGCTGGTGCTTCTGGCGTGTGCCTACCTGGCGGTCGTGGCTGTCCGGCTCACGGCCATCGACGTCCGGCACCATCTGCTGCCGGACCGGATCGTTTTTCCGGCCTACGCCGTCGCCGGGGTGCTGTTGCTCGGTGCCGTGGCGGTGCACGCCGTGTCGGGAGCCCCGGCCGCGGCCGCCGTGCCCGACGGCGGGGCCTGGCTCTTCGGGGTGCCCGGGCTGCGTGTGGTGGCCGGGGGAGCGGCACTGTGGCTCTTCTACTTCCTGCTGCGGGCGGTCTATCCGCCGGGAATGGGTTTTGGCGACGTCAAGCTGGCAGGTGTGCTCGGAATGTACCTGGGGTTCCTCGGCTGGCCGCATGTCTTGGCGGGGACCTTTGCGGCCTTCATCTTTGGCGGTTTGTGGAGCCTGGCCCTGCTGGTGTCGCGGCGCGGCACCCTGAAATCGAGCATCCCCTTCGGGCCGTTCATGCTGGCCGGAACGGCCGCCGCCATGGTCCTCCTGCCGGCCTGACGGGTCCGGGCGGGCGGCGTTGATGCAAGTGCAATAGCCCGCGCCGAGGTGGCTCCCGCTCTTTTTGTCAGTGCCCCGCCATAGCCTGCTCCTGTCCAGCCAGCCGCTGGCAAGGGTTGGTCCGGGTGCGCCCGGACCGGAAACGGGGAAGCATGACAGACGCAGCACTGACACAGATTTACGTCCTCCTGGACCGGTCGGGGTCCATGAGTTCCATCGCCGACGACACGGTGGGCGGGTTCGCGTCCTTCGTGAAGGAGCAGCGTTCCGTGGCCGGCCGCTGCCGGCTCTCCCTGTCCCAGTTCGACGACAGCTACGAGCGCGTTTACTCCGCGGTGGACATCCAGCAGGTGCCCCCGCTGGACCTGCAGCCCCGGGGCAGCACGGCCCTGCACGACGCCATGGTCCGCCTGATCGGGGAGGCCGGGGAGGAACTGGCCGCCCTCCCCGAAGAGCAGCGCCCGGGCACCGTGCTGGTGGCGGTACTGACCGACGGCCACGAGAACGCCTCCAGGGAGGCCACGGGGCCGCTGGTGAAGGCCCTCGTGGAGCGGCAGCAGAATGAGTGGGGCTGGCAGTTCAC
>DATITT010000379.1:0-5529 GCA_035467435.1 Arthrobacter sp.
CTGACGCCGTCGACGTCGATGGTCTGGGGACCGGTGACGGTCCAGTTGTTCTCTGTCATGGTTCCTCCGGCGGGCGATACTCTCTGCCAAATCATTGCGATATATCGTGACAATAAAGTCACGATATATCGCCGGATCGGCACGGTCAAGATATATCGCGAAACTCCCGGGGCCGGGGAGCCGGGCAGGCTACTCCGGGGCGTCGATTCCCAGCCACTGGAACCAGCCCCGGTGCAGCACAAGCCAGGCCATCAGCCCGTAGCCGGCCTGACCGGGGGTCCCTCCGTTGGCAGCCAGATCCTGACGCCACTGCTCGTGGTTCAGCAGCGGCGAGAACGTGTCCACATAAAGGTGTTTGCGCCGCGTCGTGACGTCGGCGAAGGCAGTGTTGAGCTCACCGATCCTGCGGTTCTGGGTGGGGTCCAGGGTCGGCGGCGGGCCCACGACGAAGACCCCAATCTTGTTCTGCGACGCGGTGTCGAGGATGTTGGCAAGATTGAGCCGGCTGCGGGCCGTGGAGAGCCCGAACTCGACGTCGCGGCCGGAGAGCCCGATCACCAGGCGGTTCTCGTGGCGGTCATTGAAGCGCCGGCCGGCTTCCGGGAGCCAGCGGGCAGCCAGGCCCTCGGTGCCTTCCTGCGGGCAGGGGAGCGAATAGCACTCCAGGGACAGCCGGTCCTGCGGGGTGCGGGCCAGCACCCGTCCCAGCCAGCCCAGCGCGCGGGGATCACCGAGCCCGGCCAGCAGTTCATCGCCCACGGCTGCAATCCGCAACTTTCGATCTTCCACGACTACCTCTTCACTCCAGAACGTCCAATAAACCGTCTCCACACCATCGACGATGGCGGGGACAAGGCCGGTTAAACAACGGTGCCCGGCCGGAGTTGCGTGTTTCCACCTCCGGCCGGGCAGCGTTGACCTTACTTACGTGCGAAAGCCTGCTTGAGCAGGGCGTCCTGCTCGGCTGCGTGACGCTTCATCGATCCTGCCGCGGTGGAAGCCGAAGCGGGGCGGGAAACGAGGCGGACCCGGCGGTCCAGGGCATCCGGAAGGTTGAGGCCGATGAACGGCCACGGTCCCTGGTTGGCGGGCTCATCCTGTGCCCAGACAACCTCGGCGTTCGGGTACTTGGCAAGCTCGGCGGCAATCTCGGCGTCCGGCAGCGGGTAAAGCTGCTCGACCCGGACGATCGCGGTCGTCTTGTCACCGGTCTTCTGCCGGGTGGACAGCAGATCGTAGTACAGCCGGCCGGACACCAGCAGGACACGCTCGACGGCGTCGCCCTGCAGCTGCTCGTGCTCGGGGATGACCGTCCGGAAGGTGCCGGTGGTGAAGTCTTCCACCGACGACGCAGCGGCCTTGAGGCGGAGCAGCTGCTTTGGCGTGAAGATGATCAGCGGCTTGCGCGGCCGGCTGTACGCCTGCCGGCGCAGCAGGTGGAAGTGCGATGCCGAGGTCGTGGGGTTGGCCACAACCATGTTCTCTTCGGCGCACATCAGCAGGAAGCGCTCGATCCGGGCGGACGAGTGGTCCGGTCCCTGGCCCTCGTAGCCGTGCGGCAGCATCAGCACGAGAGAGGAGCGCTGGCCCCACTTCTGCTCGGCCGAGGAGATGAACTCGTCGATGATGGTCTGCGCGCCGTTGACGAAGTCACCGAACTGCGCTTCCCAGAGCACCAGGGCATCCGGGCGTTCCACGGAGTAGCCGTACTCGAAGCCCATGGCGGCGTATTCCGACAGCAGGGAGTCATAGATCCACAGCTTGGCCTGGTCCTCGGAGAGGTGGGCAAGGGGCAGCCATTCGTCGCCATTGGCGCGGTCGTGGAAGACGGCGTGACGCTGCACAAAGGTGCCGCGCCGCGAGTCCTGGCCGGCGAGCCGGACGGGAATGCCTTCCATGATGAGCGACCCAAAGGCGGCCAGTTCGCCGAAGCCCCAGTCGATGCCGCCTTCACGGGACATCACTTCACGCTTCTCCAGCAGCTGCTTGAGCTTGGCGTGGACCGTGAATCCCTCGGGGATATCGACGTGGGCCTTGCCGATGCGCGCCAGGGTCTCGGCGGAAATCGCCGTCGACGCCGGGGCGTTGATGCCGGAATCGGACTGCTGGGACATCGGGCGCTCCAGATCGGACACCGCGGCGGAATCCGCCTTGATGATCGGAATCGGGGAGGTCTGCGCAGCATGCGTTTCGGCGAAGACACGTTCCAGCCGTTCCTGGTAGTCCCGCAGCAGCTGTTCGGCTTCTTCTTCGGTGATGTCACCGCGGCCGATCAGGGATTCGGTGTACAGCTTGCGGACCGAACGCTTGGCTTCGATCAGGTTGTACATCAGCGGCTGGGTCATCGAGGGATCGTCGCCCTCGTTGTGGCCGCGGCGGCGGTAGCAGACCATGTCGATGACAACGTCCTTGTGGAACCGCTGGCGGAACTCATAGGCGAGCTGCCCGATGCGGACCACGGCTTCCGGGTCATCGCCGTTCACGTGGAACACCGGCGCCTGGATCATCTTGGCGACGTCCGTGGAGTAGGTCGAGGAACGGGACGACGACGGGGCGGTGGTGAAGCCGACCTGGTTGTTGACCACAATGTGGATGGTGCCGCCGGTGCGGTAACCGCGCAGCTGGGAGAGGTTGAGCGTTTCCGCCACAACACCCTGGCCCGCGAAGGCGGCGTCGCCGTGCACCATGATCGGCAGCACGGGGAAGGCTTCGCCCTGGTCGAGGCGGTCCTGCTTGGCGCGGACGATGCCTTCGAGGACGGAGTCCACGGCTTCGAGGTGTGACGGGTTGGCGGCGAGGTAGACCTTGGTCTCCTTGCCGTTGTCCGAGGTGAAGGTGCCCTCGGTGCCGAGGTGGTACTTCACGTCGCCGGAGCCCTGCACGGAGCGCGGGTCCTGGGTGCCTTCGAATTCGCGGAAGACCTGGGCGGAGGTCTTCCCGGCAATGTTCGTGAGCACGTTGAGCCGGCCGCGGTGGGCCATGCCGATCGCCACTTCGTCGAGGTCGTCGTCGGCCGCATCGGAGATGATGGCGTCCAGCAGCGGGATCAGGGACTCGCCGCCTTCGAGCGAGAAGCGCTTCTGGCCGACGAACTTCGTCTGCAGGAAGGTCTCGAAGGCCTCGGCCGCGTTGAGCTTGGAGACGATGCGGAGCTGCTCCTCGCGGCTCGGCTTGGAGTACGGGTGTTCGATCTGGTCCTGGAACCACTTGCGTTCTTCCGGGTCCTGGATGTGCATGTATTCAATGCCCGTGGTGCGGCAGTAGGCGTCGCGGAGGACGCCGAGGATGTCGCGGAAGGCGAGCATCGGCTTGCCGCCGAAGCCGCCTGTGGGCCATTCGCGGTCCAGGTCCCACAGCGTGAGGCCGTAGGTGAGGACGTCGAGGTCCGGGTGCTTGCGCTGCATGTACTCGAGCGGATCAGTGTCCGCCATAAGGTGGCCGCGGACGCGGTAGGCGTGGATGAGCTGCTGGATCCGGGCGACCTTGTTGATCTCGTCGGCCGGGTCCACCTGCAGGTCCGGGCTCCAGCGCACGGGCTCGTACGGGATGCGCAGGGACTCGAAGATCTCGTCGTAGAAGTTCTGCGCGCCCAGCAAGAGCTGCTGTACGAGCTTCAGGAACTCTCCGCTGCCGGCACCCTGGATGACACGGTGGTCATAGGTGGAGGTCAGTGTGACGACCTTGCTGATGGCGTTGTGCGCGATGATCTTCGCGCTGGCCCCCTGGAATTCTGCCGGGTAGTCCAGAGAGCCGACGCCGATGATGGCGGCCTGGCCCTTGGACAGGCGCGGCACCGAATGCACGGTGCCGATGCCGCCCGGGTTGGGGAGCGAGACCGTGGTGCCGGAGTGGTCGTCGGCGGTCAGCTTGCCGGCGCGGGCACGTTTGATCAGGTCTTCGTAGGTGTGCCAGAACTCGGAGAAGTTGAGGGTCTCCGCTTTCTTGATGTTGGGCACCATGAGCAGGCGGGAGCCGTCGGGCTTCGGCATGTCGATGGCGATGCCGAAGTTCACGTGCGCCGGCTGGACCGCGACGGGCTTGCCGTCGACCTCGTCGTAGTAGACGTTCATCGACGGGAACTGGGCCAGGGCGCGGATGACGGCGTAGCCGATCAGGTGCGTGAAGGACACCTTGCCGCCGCGGGCACGGGCCAGGTTGGAGTTGATGACCACGCGGTTGTCGATCAGCAGCTTCGCCGGGATCGCCCGCACGCTGGTGGCGGTCGGGACCTCCAGGCTGGTGATCATGTTGGTGGCGATGGCCTTGGCCGGGCCGCGGAGGACGGACACGACGTCTTCCTCAGGGGCGGTCGGAGCCTTGATGTTCTTGGGGAGCTGGGCGGGGATGGGCGCGGAGCCGGTGACGGCGTCGGAAGTCCTGGAGCCGTCACGGGCCACGGTGGCCGGGGCCTTCTTCGCCGCTGCGGGGGCAGGCGCGGCGGGGGCAGCGGCAGGGACGGGCGCGGCCGGCTGCGTTGCCGTCGCGGCAGCCGGGGCTACTACGGGAAGTTCGCGGGTGGTGGGGTGCGCAACTGTCGCTGCGCCTGAGGCTCCGTTGGCGGAAGAACTGTCTCCGGCATCGAAGGATTCGAACAGGGGCCACCACTTGGCATCCACCGTGTTCTTGTCCTGCTGATACCGCTCGTACAGTTCGTCCACGAGCCACTCGTTTCCGCCAAATTCCTCTGGTAGACGGTGGCTAGGCTGCTCTGGCACTTGAATTACGCCTCTTCCATGAGTTCGATTCCCACTGGTTTCACGGTGCCTCAGCACGACGATTGAACCAGTCTCCGCGTCCAGTGAACCCAGACCTCTGCCAGTCTAGTGACGATTCTTGCCAAACCGCCAATAAGGGTGACTCAAATCATCAAGTCGCCTCAACGCGTCGTCACGGCACCCCATCCGGGCACCCGGAGGCTGGCCGGGGGGCCCACCCGGACGTGCCGGACCGGTGCCGTGGCGCGTGGGAAGCCTCGCTAGACTCACATTGAAAACCTGTTGAGCACCGGAATGCCTATTTAAGGAGCAGCCGTGCGTTTCCTGACCGAGCCCACCACCGACCTGACCTATTCGGACCTCTTCCTTGTACCCTCCCGATCCGACGTCACCTCCCGGCTGGATGTCGACCTGGCGGCGGACGACGGGACCGGCTCCGCGATTCCCCTCGTCGCGGCAAACATGACGGCGGTAACCGGCAAGCGCATGGCCGAGACCATGGCCCGGCGCGGCGGCCTGGCGGTGCTGCCGCAGGACGTCCCGCTCGACGTGATCCGCGACGTTACGGCCTGGATCAAGACCCGGCACCCCGTCCTGGAAACCCCGGTCACCCTGTCGCCCGCCGACACCGTCATCGATGCCCTGCACCTGATGGGCAAGCGTCCGCACGGGGCCGTCATGGTCGTGGAGGGCTCGGGTGCCATCACCGGCATCGTCCGGGCCTCCGACTGCGAGGGCCAGGACCGGTTCGCCTCGCTCGCCTCGGTGATGCGCCACCAGCCGTTGGTCCTGGACGCGGCACTGCTGGAAGACC
>DATITT010000380.1:0-1700 GCA_035467435.1 Arthrobacter sp.
TCCCGGCGGCGGCGGCACGGCCCAGAACTTCCAGGGCGGAATAGCCGTCACCTCCGACTACGGCATCGGCATCCTCACCCCGGGAGCCATCAGGACCAGGTACTTTGCCGTCGGCGGGTATTCCAGCGACCTTGGCTTTCCGATGCTGACCGAGAGCAAAGGCTTGGCAACCGGGGGAGCATCCCAGGCGTTCCAGAACGGGGCCATCGTGTGGTCACCGGCCACGGGAGCGCAAGTCTCCAAGGGGGCCATCCGTCACGCATGGCTCAACAACGGTGGTGAACAGGGTTTCCTCGGCTATCCGGTCGCTGACGAATACCGCTACCTCGCGGACGGAGTCGTAGCCCAGGACTTCCAGGGCGGAAAGATCATTTGGTCCGCCCGAGGCGGCACCATCGTCAGTCCCGCCCACCCCTAGGCACGTCAAATTACCGCGGAAGCGACACAAATCTGGCGGACATGATCGAAACGACCGCCCCTCCACTCATGGAGGGGCGGTCTTTTGCCGTCTCAGGCTGCCTTGACGACCGGCAGCTCATCCCATTCGGTGGTGTACCGCGGGGACAGGGCCATCCGCTTTATGCCCCGGTCCGGGGACTCAACCATCCGGGCGAGTCCCAGACCGACGGCCCGCGTCCCGAAGCGGTCCATGATGTCCCCGAGCAGGGCACCGAGGTGTCGTTCCTCGTGCGCCGTGGTTGGAGGACGGTGGATCCGTCCCGCGCGCTTTGTGTCGGCGGCCAGCTTGAACCAGGGGTCCTCTGAGTCCATCTTCTGCCACATGCCCTGTTTGGCGTCGGGGTTAGCGTCCGCGTGGGTGGAACCGGAGCCCGCGTGGGCGGCATCCATCGGGTTGAACTAGAACGTCGTCTACCGGGTTCTGGTCACGGATGACGGATCCTCCTGCCCCATGCAGGACGGCAAGACCCTCCGCTGCGTGGACGCCGGAGGGCAGCCGATGGGCTCGGCAGCCGACGCCGCAGGGGAGGGTGGAGCTCCCGCGGGCATCGGTGAAATCGGTGCGCTCAGCAACGAGGACCTCGCCCTGCTTCAGTCCGCCGTTACCGCCGAAGTCCTGAAGCGCCTCAGCCAGAAGTAGTGCCGGGACGGCCTTGTATCGAGACGGAGGTCACAGCCGGACCTGACGAGTCGTGGCGACTCACAGGGCTAGGGTTGAGTCCAGAAGAGCCCTGTTGTATCCCCCAATAGCAACAGGGCTTTTCGCTGCCCTCTTGAGGCCGGCCCGCCAGCCTCAAGGCATACCCACGGGCGGTCAATTCGCCGCCACCGCCCACGCAGAACCCGACGTCACCCTGGTCACCGGAGAAGCCCCCGACGCGGCCGGCATCATCGCCGGCAACGATGCCCCGGTAAGCCTCCGCTACGTCTCCTACGACGACCGCCTCACCACGGATCAGATGGACACCCGGTGAAGGACCTGCTGCGCAACACCGGGGACCAGCTGATGCGCACGTCTATCGGCAGCCCCGCTGAGCGGCTCTCAGAGTCCCGCTGGGCATCCGGGCACCAATCTGGACGACGGGGTTTGAAGCCCCCCAAAAGGCCCTCAGCGGGCTCCTGGAAGAGGCCGGTTGTCGTACGTGATCGTGCCGTCAGCGTTCTCGGTCAGATCGTATGGCCGCCACGGGCGGGTCGGGGACACAGCAGGAACCGGAACCTGCAAGGAAGGGACCGAATCG
>DATITT010000381.1:0-2577 GCA_035467435.1 Arthrobacter sp.
ACCCGCGGCTGGTTCTACATGCTGCACATCCTGTCCACCGCGCTGTTCGACCGGCCGGCCTTCCGCAACGTCATCAGCCACGGCATCGTCCTGGGCTCGGACGGGCAGAAGATGTCCAAGAGCCTGCGCAACTACCCGGACGTCTCCGAGGTCCTGGACCGCGACGGCTCCGACGCGATGCGCTGGTTCCTGATGTCCAGCCCGATCCTCCGCGGCGGCAACCTCGTGGTCACCGAGCAGGGCATCCGCGATGGCGTCCGCCAGGTCATCCTGCCGCTGTGGAACGTGTACAGCTTCTTCACCCTCTATACGAACGCCGCGGGCGCAACCGGGGGACAAGCGTCCGGCTATGACGCGAAGCTGCGCTACGACGGCTACGCCGACACCCTGGACCAGTACCTGATGGCCAACACCGGGGACCTGGTCCGGAACATGACCGCGCAGCTGGACAGCTACGACATCTCCGGCGCCTGCGACGAACTGCGCAGCTACCTGGACATGCTCACCAACTGGTACGTCCGCCGCAGCCGCCAGCGCTTCTTCGACGAGAACGTGGACGCCTTCGACGCGCTCTACACCGCGCTGGAGACGGTCTGCCGGGTCTCGGCCTCGCTGCTGCCGCTGCTCTCCGAGGAGATCTGGCGCGGCCTCACCGGCGGGCGCTCCGTGCACCTGGCCGACTGGCCGGACGCGGGGCTGTTCCCGGCCAACCCGGGACTCGTCGAGGCCATGGACCGGGTCCAGCAGATCTGCTCCACCGGATCCTCGCTGCGCAAGGCCGCCAACCTGCGCGTCCGCCTGCCGCTGCAGGAACTCACCGTCGTGGCACCCGGCGCGGACGCGCTGGAAGGCTTCGCCGCCGTCGTCGCCGATGAACTGAACCTGCGCTCCGTCCGCCTGCTCGACGCCGGGAGCGCCTCCCCGGAGGAGTTCGGCATCGAGCAGAAGCTCGTGGTGAACGCCCGGGCCGCGGGCCCGCGGCTGGGCAAGAACGTCCAGCAGGCCATCAAGGGCGCCAAGTCCGGCGACTGGTCTGTGGACGAAGCCGGGGCGGTCACCGCCGGCGGGCTCGCGCTTGAGCCGCAGGAGTACACCCTGGAAACCGTCGTGGCGGAAGCGGCCGAAGGCGAGGCATCACGGGCGGCCGCGGTCCTGCCCGGCGGCGGCTTCGTGGTCCTCAACACCGAGGTCACCCCCGAGCTCGAAGCCGAAGGCGCGGCCCGCGACATGGTCCGCGCCATCCAGCAGGCCCGCAAGGATGCCGGACTCAACGTCAGCGACCGGATCCACACCACCGTCACGGCCCGGCAGGACGTCATCGACGCCCTGCTGGCCAACGCGGAGCTCGTCAAGACCGAAACCCTGACCGTCCGGCTGGACACCGTCCCGGCCGACGTCAAGGAACCGCAGATCAGTGTCGCCAGGACCGCGGCAGAAAAAGTAGAGGCCTAAGCTATGACCGACGAATTCTCCGTAGAAAGCGTCTACGCCGAGCTTCTGGGCCGGGCGCCGGAAAACAAGATGGAACCGCGGCTTGCCCCGCTGCACCGGGCCATGGACATCCTGGGGGAGCCGAACAAGGCGTTCCCGATCATCCATGTCACCGGCACCAACGGCAAGACCTCCACGGCCCGCATGATCGAGGCCGGTCTCCGTGCCCACGGTCTGAGCACCGGGCGGTACACGAGCCCGCACCTGTCCAAAGTCACCGAGCGCATCAGCATCGACGGCGACCCGGTGCCGGACGAGACCTTCGTCCGGATCTGGGACGAGATCCGTCCGTACCTGGCCATCGTGGACAGCGAACTCGAAGCCGAAGGCCAGCCCCGGCTGACCTACTTCGAATGCCTCACCATCCTGGGCTTCGCCGTCTTCGCGGACCAGCCGGTCAACGTCGCCGTCATCGAGGTGGGCCTGGGCGGCATCACCGACGCGACCAACGTCGGCGACGGCCAGGTCTTTGTGGTCACGCCGATCTCGCTGGACCACACGGAGCTCCTGGGCGACACCACCGAGGACATCGCGCACGAAAAGGCCGGCATCATCAAGCCCGGCGGTTTCCTGGTCAGCGCCGCGCAGCCCCGCGACGCGGCCCAGGTGCTGCTGGAAAAGGCCAAGGAAACCAACGTCCCGTTCCGCTTCGAGGGCGTCGAGTTCGGCGTCGAATCCCGCACCGTGGCCGTCGGCGGCCAGATGGTCACCATCCAGGGCATCGCGGGCCGCTACGAGGATCTGCTGGTGCCGCTGCACGGCGCGCACCAGGCCGAGAACGCCGCCGTCGCGATTGCCGCGCTGGAGGCCTTCTTCGGGGCTGAACAGGCGCTCGACGCCGGGCTGGTGCAGGAGGCCTTCGCCTAGGTGACCTCGCCGGGCCGGCTGGAGGTGGTGCGCACCGCGCCGACCATCATCGTGGACGCCGCGCATAACCCCGAAGGCATCCGGGTCTCCGCCGAGACCATCCATGAGGCCTTCAGCTTCACCAGGCTCGTGGTGGTGGTCGGTGTCCTGCGTGAAAAGGACGCCGAGGAAATCCTCCGCCAGCTCAAGGAATCCCTCGGCGACCTGGCCGCCGAGTAC
>DATITT010000382.1:0-4169 GCA_035467435.1 Arthrobacter sp.
GAATGCGGGTGGGGCCGGTCAGGTAGCACTGTAGTTCCAGCACGTCCTGCGGGAAGCTGTCCGAGGACATCGGGTCGCGGCGCAGGGACCGCAGCGTGTTCTGGTCGCTTCCCGGCGCACGGCCCAGGCCCAGGTCGATCCGTCCCGGGTGCAGGGTTTCGAGGGTGCCGAACTGCTCGGCGATGGTCAGCGGCGAGTGGTTGGGCAGCATCACGCCTCCGGCGCCGAGGCGTATGCTCTCGGTCTGCACGGCGATGTGGGCGATCAGCACGCTGGTGGCCGAGGAGGCGATCGCCGACATGTTGTGGTGCTCGGCATACCAGACCCTCCGGTATCCCAGCTTCTCGGCAAGCTGCGCCATCGCGACGCTCCCCGCGAGGCTCTCTGCCGCCGTCTGGCCCTTGCCAATGGTTGCCAGGTCAAGGATGGAAAGCGGAACAGTCACGGAAAAGCCGGCCTTTCGTAGCGGGGAAGTCTCGGGTGCCGCGCCGGATCCCGGCCCGGGCACACTGTCGACAACGACGCCGGGCCCCGGGTTATTTCTGCCTCAGCTGTGGCGCTCCCCATGCAGTAGCCGGTGGCGGCTCAGGGGCAGGAGTAGTTGTAGTCCAGCCCGCCGGAGACGTACTGCGTCAGGGCGACACGGCTGCCGGGGGTGAGCGCCGGCAGAGAGCAGTGGGACTTGGCACCCTTCAGCGACCGCGCCCCCGCCAGCCAGCTGGGCAGGCCTGCGAGCGGGCTGCTGGCCGCGACGGTGCCGGCAATCTGGCTCCACTGGTAGCCGGTGGAATACAGGCCGACGTTGGCGTTGATGCTGGTGAAGTAGGTGGTCATGCCTTCGAGGACGGCGACATTGGCCGCTTTGTCCGGCTGCCAGCTGTTTTCGGTCTCCACGTCCAGCCACCACAGGTAGTTCTCCGGATTGTCGACCCCGCGGATGGTGGCGTCGTCGTAGGCCTTCGCGTAGCCGTACATGTAGGAGCAGGCCCGGAAGTCGTCCGCCCCGCTGCCGCACACACCGTACGGGTTGGGCACGTCAACGCCGCCGTAGTGGTTCGAATCGGGCCACCACGAACCCTGCCGGCCGGGGTTGGCCGTGTTGACGTACAGCGCCACCCGAGGCTGGTCGGTGAGTGCCGGGGACGGGGCGGTGTCTGCCCAGGCAAGCTGGGCTGCCAGGCACGGGTTGGTGGTGTTGGCGAGGCCGTTATTCACCCCGACGATGGCGAACGCCGGCTCTTTGGGGAGGGTCTTGCCGCACTGGGGCCAGGAAACGTCGATGCCGACCGGGTCGGCATTCCGGGGCGGGGCAGCTGAGGCCGGCCCTCCGCCCAGCAGGAGCAGGCCAAGCATGATGGCGGCGGAAACAACTTTTTTCAATACCCGGGTGGCCATACCCCAGCTTACTTCCGTGCCTCGCCCCGGGCCGGGAAACCCGCCGCGCGCGTCGGCGGTTGGAATACTCAGCAGGCTGAGGGAGTTGCCGCCCTTATGAGCCATGACAACTCACAGCATCCGGAAACGTCCGCCACGATCGATCTCAAGGACCTCGGAACCGTCCACCGTCTGGGGTTCGGGGCCATGCGCATTGTCGGGGACGGCGTCTGGGGCGAGCCGGCGGACCGCAAGGCCGCCGTCGCCGTCGTCCGCCGTGCCGTCGAACTCGGTGTCGATTTCATTGACACCGCCGATTCCTACGGGCCCAACATCAGCGAAGAGATCCTGGCCGAGGCCCTGCACCCCTACCGGGACGGTCTGCGGATCGCCACCAAGGTCGGCTTCACGCGCACCGGTCCCCATGAATGGGTGCCGCTGGGCCGCGCCGAATACCTCCGGCAGCAGACCGAGCTGAGCCTGCGCAAGCTCAAGGTCGACGCTCTCGACCTGCTGCAGCTGCACCGGATCGACCCCAAAGTGGATCCGGAGGAGCAGTTCACCGTGCTTCGTGACCTGCAAAAGGAGGGCAAGGTGAAGGCGCTGGGCCTGTCCCAGGTCAGCGTCGCAGAACTCGAGGAGGCCGGGAAGTACTTCACCGTGTCCACCGTGCAGAACCGCTACAACCTGACCGACCGCAGCTCCGAGGACGTGCTCAACTACGCCGAGGAAAACGGGATCGGCTTCATCCCCTGGGCGCCGATCTCCGCCGGGGAGCTGGCTCAGCCCGGCGGCCCGCTGGACGCGGCCGCCAAACGACTCGGCGCCACCACATCGCAGGTGGCCCTGGCCTGGCTGCTGCGCCGCTCCCCCGTCATGATGCCGATCCCGGGCACCGGCTCGATCCAGCACCTCGAAGAGAACCTGGCCGCTGCCGGCGTCGTGCTGGACGACACCACGTACGCCGAACTCGAAGCCGCACGCTGAACCCCTTCCTTTCCACCGCCGGCCGCGTTGCCGGCAGAACAGGAGCCTGACATGGCTAGCATTCTGATGGTCGTTTCCGCCGCCGATTCCCTCACCATGCGTGACGGCAGCGAACACCCCACCGGCTACTGGGCGGAGGAACTGGTGGTTTCGCACCAGACCCTCCGCAACGCCGGACACACCGTCCACATCGCCACGCCCGGCGGCGCGAAGCCGACGGTGGACGAGGTGAGCCTGGCAGCCGGGTCCGCCGGCGGCCAGGACCGCGCCGACAGCTTCCGCACGTACCTCGCCGGGATCGACGCCGAGCTGTCCGCCCCGCTCGCGCTGGCCGACGTCGACCCCTCCGGCTACGACGCGATCGTCCTGCCCGGCGGCCACGGCCCGATGACCGACCTCCACCAGGACGCCGACCTCGGAAAGCTCCTGGTTGCGGCGAACACGGCCGGCAAGATTATCGCCCCGTTCTGCCACGGCCCGGCCGGCCTGCTGAGCGCCACGGACGACGCCGGGACGTTCGCCTTCGCGGGGCGCCGCCTCACCGTTTTCACCAACGAGGAGGAACTCAACGGCGGCACCGGCCCCAACACGCCGTGGTTCGTGGAGGACGTACTGAAGGACAAGGGCGCGGTCATCGAGAACGCCGCCGCGTGGAGCTCCCATGTGGTCCGCGACGGCAACCTGATCAGCGGCCAGAACCCGCAGTCCAGCGAGGACGTGGCGAAGGAAGTCCTCAAGGCCCTCGCCGGATAGCACCCCAGCAACGCCAGCGGCCGATGCCGGGTCCGGATTGCCGGACCCGGCTAAGCTGTCGGCATGGCCATCAAATCCACCGCAGACAAAGTCGCCACCCTCCAGAAGGGGTACACCTTCGAGGGACCCACGATTGAGCTGGGCGCCGCGATCATCGACGGCGAAGTCCACAAGGAAGCCCCCGTCCGGCTGCCGCTGTCCATGATGAACCGCCACGGGCTGGTGGCCGGGGCCACCGGCACGGGCAAGACCGTCACACTGCACATGATGGCCGAACAGCTCTCCGCCGCCGGGGTCCCGGTATTCCTGGCGGATATCAAAGGCGATTTGTCCGGTCTGGCCACGGCCGCCACGGGCAGCGAAAAACTGATGGAACGCACGGCAGGGATCGGCCAGCCCTGGGACGGCAAGACGTTCCCCGTGGAGTTCCTGGCCCTGGGCGGCGACGGCAACGGCATCCCGGTCCGCGCCACCATCACGTCCTTCGGACCCATCCTGCTTTCCCGCATCATGGAGCTCAACGACACGCAGGAATCGAGCCTGCAGCTGGTCTTCCACTTCGCGGACAAGAACGACCTCGAACTGATCGACCTGAAGGACCTGCGCGCCGTCATCCAGTTCCTCACCTCCGCGGAGGGCAAGGACGAGCTCAAGGAACTTGGCGGCCTGTCGAAGTCGACAGCCGGCGTGATCCTCCGCGAACTCATCACGCTCGAGGCGCAGGGCATGGAGAAGTTCTTCGGCGAACCCGAGTTCGATACCGCCGAGCTGATGCGCACCGCCCCGGACGGCCGCGGCGTCATCACCTGCCTGGAGCTGCCCACCCTGCAGACCAAACCGATGCTGTTCTCCACCTTCCTGATGTGGCTGCTGGCCGACCTGTTCGAGGACCTGCCCGAGGCCGGCGACCTGGACAAGCCGAAACTGGTGTTCTTCCTGGACGAGGCGCACCTGCTGTTCAACGATGCCTCCAAGGCGTTCCTGGACGCCATCACCACCACCGTGCGGCTGATCCGGTCCAAGGGCGTCGGCATCTTCTTCGTCACCCAGACCCC
>DATITT010000383.1:0-2463 GCA_035467435.1 Arthrobacter sp.
CGGACAGCAAGGTCTGGGCTGACTATAACGCGGCCCAGGCGGACCGTCCCGTGCGCTCCCTCTGCCTGGACGCCATGGTGCTCGCCGGACCGGGGGACGGCCGCCGTGCCATCGACCTGGGCTGCGGCGCCGGGAAGGAAACGCTGGCCCTGCTGCGCGAGGGCTGGACCGTGTATGCCGTGGACTCTCTGCCGGACACCCGGGAGCGGCTGCTGGGGATCGCTCCGGCGGACGCGGACGGCCGGCTCAGCATCGAGGTCCGGGCCTTCGAAGATCTCCGGCTGCTCCCGCCGGCTCACCTCATCTTCGCTGGCTATTCGCTGCCCTTCATCCCCCCGGACAGGTTCGGCGGGTTCTGGGCCGTGATGCTGAGTGCGCTCCGGCGCCCGGGCATTCTGGCCGTGAACCTCTTCGGGGACCGGGACTCCTGGGCGGACATCACCGAATGGAACTTCCACACCGACGCCGGGGCGCGGCAGCTCTTCGCCGGGCTGGAGATCCTGACATTCGAGGTGTACGACGACGGGCAGTCGTTACGCGGTCCCAAGCACTGGCACATCTACGACGTGATCGCCCGCAAACCGTGATGCCGGCGTCACGGGCGGCAGACTTTTCCGTCTCCGACTCGGGGACTTCGGCGGCATTCCAAGGGTTCCCCGCTGCCGGCGTCCCAAAAACCTGCCCTGCGTGACGCGTCAGCCAGCCCGGCAGGGGGGATTTTGCCGTCCGGTTCGATTTTGGCCGGCCCCGTGGGACAGACTGTTGCCGTGAGCAACTCTCCCCGGACGGGCCTCGCCGTCGCAGGACTCAGCCTGGGCACGGCCCTGAACCCGCTGAACTCCTCGATGATCGCCGTCGCCCTGGTGGTGCTGCGCGAGGACTTTGGGCTCGACGTCGCCACCGTCACCTGGGTGATCACCTCCTTCTACCTCACCTCCGCGGCGGGCCAGCCGCTCATGGGCCGGCTGGCGGACCGCTTCGGACCGCGGCGGCTGTTCATGATCGGCATGGCCCTGGTGGCCGTAACCTGTGCACTGGCCCCGTTCGCGCCGAACTTCGCGGTGCTTTGTGTGGCCCGCGCCTTTATGGCCCTCGGCACGGCGGCCGCGTACCCGAGCGCCGTCGTCATGGTCGGCGCGCTGGCGAAGCAGGCGAACGTGAAGTCCACCCGGCCGCTGGGCCGGATCCAGATGGCCAACACCTCGGCAGCCGCGGTCGGGCCGGTGGTGGGCGGCCTGCTGGTGGGCTTCGTCGGCTGGGAAGCCCTGTTCCTTATCAACGTTCCGCTGGCGCTGGCCGCGATTCTCCTGGTCCATCGCTTCGCCCCGGCGGACGAGGACCGGGAACGCGGCCGGGCCTCGGAACTACTGCGGGACTCGGACATTCCCGGCATCCTGGCCTTCATCGGTTCCATGGTCCTGGTGATGATGGCGCTGCTCAACGTGCTGCCGGGCTACCGCTGGTGGCTGCTCGGCGGAGGCACCCTGCTGGCCGTGCTCTTCGTGTGGCGCGAACTGCGTTTCGCCCCGCCGTTTCTGGACTTGCGGCTGCTGGGCAGGAACCGGCCGCTGCTGCTGGTCTATCTGGGGTTCGCCGTGTTCAGTGCCGTGTACTACTTCGCGTTCTTCGGTCTGCCGCAGCTGCTGCAGGAAGCTGGCGGCTACGAGCCCGGTATGGTCGGGTTGCTGATGCTGCCGCTGGCCGCGATGTCGGTGGTGGTGACGCCGTTAGCGGTCCGCGCCATCGACCGTATCGGTGTGAAGCGGGTCCTGATCGCCGGTGTCGTTCTACTCATGGTGGCGTCGGGAACGATGTGGCTGCTGACCGCGTCTTTCGCCATCCCGCTGGTGCTGGCGCTGACCGCCCTGTTGGGCGTGCCATACGGGGTGGCCAGCATCGCCTACAACCAGGGCATGTACCTCTCCACCCGGCCGGAGGAACGCGGCGTGGCCGCCGGGATCTTCCAGACCTGCCGGTACCTCGGGGCGATCACGGCCACCGTGCTGATCGGCATCTTCTACGGCACGGGCGTGAACCAGACCAACTGGGGGCTTATGGTTTTGGTCATGCTGGGACTCGGCGCGGTGGTGTTTGTGGTGTCGCTGCTGTGGCGGGGGCGGCGGGGCTGAGGGCCGGCGGCGCGGACTTCGACGGCGCCTCCGGCGCCGTCCTCGATGCCGCCTCCCCGCCGGACGGTCCCTCGCAGTCAAAGTGATACGGCCGCAGGAGCTTGGACCGGGCAGGGTCCTTGAGCTTCACCATCGCCCCGACCTCGATCTGGCGGACGCGTTCGCGGGGCATGCCAAGAACGTTCGCCACCGCGCCCAGGGATTTCGCTCCGCGGCCCGCCAAACCGAAGCGCATCGCAAGGACCCGGGCCTCCAGGTGCTCAAGTGTGGCCAGTACGGCATGTAGCTGCGCCTGCATCTGTCGATGGACGAGCGCATCGGTCACGCCGGGGGC
>DATITT010000384.1:0-4591 GCA_035467435.1 Arthrobacter sp.
CGACACCGGTGCCAAGGAAAAGATCGAGGCGGAGGCCGGGGTTCCCTACCTGTTCGCCTTCGGCAAGGACGAACTGGGCCTCAGCTAGAAGATCATCCTTCAGCGGACGCGAGTGGACGGTGGAATGACCGTCAATTATCATTTTGCAATATCAACCACACCCCTCCGGAGACCAAGCGCCATGCTCCTGCCCGAAGAATTCCTCGAATCTGAGCCCCTTAGCACCGTTGACCAGATCCAGAACCTCATCCTGGACAGCGCCGATTTTGAGGATTTCCTCAACGAACTCGCTCGTTTCTCCGCCCACCAGGTCGCCGGCGCCGGCGACGACGCCCTGTGCGGCATCACCCTGCTGCGCGACCGCAAGGCCGCGACCATCGGCTGGAGCAGCGATTCCGCCCGCGAAGTGGACGAAATCCAGTACCGGCTCGCCCAGGGCCCGTGCCTGACGGCGGCGCAGGAGGAACGTGAAGTCTACGTTCCGGACCTCTTCGATGAGGACCGCTGGGGCCTGGACTATGCCAACGCCGTCGCGTCGCACGGCCTTCGCTCGGTGCTTTCGGTGCCGTTCCACCTGCAGGGCGAGGCCCAGGCGGCGCTGAACCTGTACTCCGACGCGCCGCACAAGTTCGACGGTGACGTTGCCGCGCGGGCGCGCGGCTACACCCGCCAGATCTCCCAGGCGCTGCGTCTGGCCGTCCGCTTTTCCCTGCACACGGACAGTGCCACCAACCTCCGGGCCACCCTCGAATCCCGCACCGTGATTGACATGGCCATCGGTATCGTCATGGCGCAGAACCGCTGCAACCAGGAGACGGCCGTCAGGATCCTCACCGACGCGTCCAGCAACGGCAACGTCAAGCTCCGTGACATTGCCACGTCCCTGGTCCAGTCCGTGGGCGGCACCGCGACCCGGACCCATTTCGAGGAACCCGGCCGGAGGGAAGCCGGCTGAACCGGCAGCGTCACGTGCGAACCGGCAGGGCCAATGACTTGTGTGCTCCTCCTGCGGCCCATAAACTGAACGAGGTTGAGCCGTCGGCCATAGACACCCCTTTTTTTGGAGTACCTATGGACACCTCGTTGAAAGCCCAAGCCAAGCTGGACATCGCCTCTGATGTCCTCCGGATCGATGTCCGGGGGAGCCTCACTCAGCACTCCCGCCCCGCTTTGATGCAGCTGATCCAGCGCGTCCGCCGGATGGGCATCACGTCCCACATCCGGGTGAATCTCGGCAACGCCGCCTTCGTGGAATCCTCGGCCCTGGCCGGCCTCCGCAACGACCTGAACGCCATCGACGGCGCTGCCGCGCTCGTCGACACCGCCGGCGCCCTGCCGAGCTCGGCCGGCGTGTCCCTGGAGCTGAACCCGTGCCTGGAGGCCGCCGTCACCGCGCTGCCGCCGCTCGATCTCTCGGCGGACTTCACCGCGTCCATTGACACCTCCGGGACCCGCCCGCTGAACGTCTTCTCCGACGCCGAACTGCTTGCCGCGAGCGACTCCGTATTCGGGCTGCTGGACGACCCGGCGGACATGGCCCGCTCGCAGCTTCTCGCGACCTATAACGAAATCGGCCTCGAAATAAGCCGCCGCGAAGTCGGCCTCGACATCAGCCGCCCCGAAGTGGGGCGGGAACCGGAACCGGTCTAGGCGGCGCCCGGCCAGCCTGTAACTGAGCTGTTATCCGGCGTCGTTTCTTATCCGTGTTCATCGGTGGCTACGGTAGGGATGTGCCGCGTGAGCCTGAAGTTGACGATGTGGGCGGGGCCGGCGATGCCGACGCCCGCGTGCTTCGGCATGCCGCTGAACTCAACCGGTTCTCCCGGCGGGGCTTTCTGGCCGGTACGGGTGCCGCCTCCGTGCTGGCGGCGGACATGCTGCTCACCCGGCGTGTGCAGGCCGAACGCCGCGTGCATCGAGTCCTTACGGTGCCGGACGAGACTGCGGAGAGGTACTTTCCCAACGCCAGCTGGTTCCTCTTCCCCGGCTACAAGACCAGCTGGGAGGAAGCCCTGTGGATCCTGAACGCGCTGCGCGGTGCGCTGAACAAGCGCGGCCAGCTCGCCGCCGTCGGATACTCCAATGTGGGCATCGACATCGACCAAATAGTGATCGCCGTGGTCGAGCACGCCCGGGCGCATCAACTGACCACGTTCTACTTCTACGGCCACAGCTTCGGCGGCATGGTGGCCACACAGGTCGCCGCCCGGCTCCGGGAACTGCACGGGATCGAGGTGGCGTTCATCCTGCTGGACTCCAGCCCGTGCAGCAAATACGACGTGCTGGACCAGAGCTGGTTTGAGGGGGTCGTCTTCCTTTACGAGAGCGGATTCCGCTTCCCCTCGGTGGTGCGCGGCAGCTACGAACTCGGTGAGCGGATGCTGAACAAGAACGAGCGCAGCTGGGCTCAGGTGGTG
Source organism: Arthrobacter sp. (assembly GCA_035467435.1). Taxonomy (GTDB): domain Bacteria; phylum Actinomycetota; class Actinomycetes; order Actinomycetales; family Micrococcaceae; genus Arthrobacter. The sequence goes on from DATITT010000384.1 coordinate 2,418, forward strand.
GACCAGACCCTGGAGCAGCTCTCGCCGATTGCGCCCTCCAGCGTGCTGATCCAGTCCGAATCCGCCTACATTTACCACTATGACGCCACCCGTTTCGCGGGAAAGCTCGGCGGAACCCGCATGGCCTTTATCGGAAACCCGCGGGACCAGACGGTCGACTACGAGACCGCCCGCGACAAGTGGTCATTGACCTTCAAGGACAACATGGCAGCCGACTCACTGCGGACCGACGGCGCGCGGCCGGCGCACGCCAGCCCGGGCTGGAATCCGTTCGTCTACCGGCCGCTCATCGAGGAGCTGCAGGACGGGATCCTCCCGCTGCCCACCGGCGGAGGCAGGAAGACCGCCTTCTAGTGCGGGGTCCTAGATCTGGTTCTTCAGGTCGGCCACGGAGTTCAGGATCTGGTTGGGCCGGAACGGGTAGGCGGCAATGTCGTCCTTGTGCGTGATGCCGCTGAGCACCAGCACCGTGTGCAGTCCCGCTTCCATACCCGCGATGATGTCGGTGTCCATCCGGTCGCCGATCATGGCGGTGGTTTCCGAGTGCGCGTCGATCTGGTTCATGGCCGAACGGAACATCATCGGGTTCGGTTTGCCCACAATATAGGGTTCCCGGCCGGTGGCCTTCGTGATGAGCGCCGCGATCGCGCCGGTGGCCGGCATCGGGCCGTCCTTCGAGGGCCCGGTGGCGTCGGGGTTCGTGGCGATGAACCTCGCGCCGCCCAGGATCAGCCGGATGGCCATAGTGATGGCTTCAAAGGAGTAGGTGCGGGTTTCGCCGAGCACCACGAAGTCCGGGTCCTGGTCGGTGAGGATAAATCCGGCCTCGTGCAGCGCCGTCGTCAGGCCCGCTTCGCCGATCGTGTAGGCGCGGTTGCCGGAATCCGAGCCGCGCACCTGGTCCTTGAGGAACTGGGCGGTGGCCAGGGCGGAGGTCCAGATGTTCTCCTCGGGGATTTCAAGGCCCGAGGTCTTCAGCCGGGCGGCGAGGTCCCGGGGCGTGAAGATCGAGTTGTTCGTCAGGACGAGGAAGCGCTTGGAGGTGTCCACCCATCGCTGGATGAGTTCAGCGGCGCCCGGGATCGGCTGGTTTTCGTGGACCAGGACGCCATCCATGTCGGTCAGCCAGCACTCGATCTCCTGGCCGCTCCGGTACACGGATTTTGATGAAAGCACGTGGTCCGAGTCTTCCCTGTGGTCTGTCTGATGCTCCGCCATGCTGTCCTCCGCCGATAATGTGCCGATGCCAGTCCCAGTCTAATGTTGAGTCGTGACTGAACCCGAGATACCCAGCGAAACCCTTTCCGGCACTTCGGCCGAGGCGGAGGCCAAAGCGGAGGTCGGCGTCGGCCCCTGGGAAGGCCAACTTCCGGAGGGCGATCACTGGGACCCGGACCTCTTGGCGGACGGGGACCGCCGCAACGTGGTGGACAAGTACCGCTACTGGAAGCACGAGGCGATCGTCGCGGACCTTGACTCCAAGCGGCACAGCTTTCATATCGCGATCGAAAACTGGCAGCACGACATGAACATCGGCACTGTCGTGCGCAGCGCCAACGCGTTCCTGGCCAAGGAAGTGCACATCATCGGACGACGCCGGTGGAACCGCCGCGGGGCCATGGTCACCGACCGGTACCAGCACGTCCGCCACCACCCGACCGTCGCGGAGTTCGTGGAGTGGGCGCAGGGGGAGGGCCTGGCAATCATCGGCATCGACATCTTCCCGGATTCCGTCCCGCTGGAAACCTACGAACTGCCCAGGGACTGCGTGCTGGTGTTCGGCCAGGAAGGCCCGGGACTTTCCCCCGAGGTCCACGAAGTGGCAGTGGACACCTTGTCGATCGAGCAGTTCGGATCCACCCGCTCGATCAACGCCGCCTCGGCCGCCGCCATCGCGATGCACGCCTGGATCCGCCGGCACGTGTTCAACCAGCTCCCGGGGTAGGGGCGCCGGAGCCCGCGACCTGGCCCCAGCCGGGAGCGAGTATTACAGGCGCGAGTGACTGGAAACACTGCCGCGGCGCAGGAATGGCTAGGATGGTTCCTAGCCGACGAGGTTCACTCCAGGGTGAGCCCAGCCCGCAGACGAAATTCACTTTAGGAGTCAGCATGCCCATTGCAACCCCAGAGATCTACTCCGAGATGATCGACCGCGCTAAGACGGGCGGCTTCGC
>DATITT010000385.1:0-7643 GCA_035467435.1 Arthrobacter sp.
TACGCCGCCGGACGGTCCTTCACCGGATCCCAGAACGGCACCGCCATTGCGGGCGACTACCTCTCGGCGGCCTCGTTCCTGGGGATCACCGGCGCCATCGCCATCAACGGCTACGACGGCTTTATGTACTCCATCGGCTTCCTGGTCGCCTGGCTCGTCGCCCTGCTGCTCGTGGCCGAACTGCTGCGTAACACCGGCAAGTTCACGATGGCCGATGTCCTCTCCTTCCGGCTCAGGCAGCGCCCCGTGCGCATCGCGGCGGCCATCTCCACCCTCGCGGTCTGCTTCTTCTACCTCCTGGCCCAGATGGCCGGAGCCGGCACCCTGATCTCCCTGCTCCTTGGCATCAGCGACTGGGGCGGACAGGCCCTGGTCATCATCGTCGTCGGCGCCCTGATGATCATGTATGTACTGATCGGCGGTATGAAGGGCACCACCTGGGTCCAGATCATCAAGGCCGTGCTCCTGATTGCCGGCGCTGCCGTGATGACCCTCATGGTCCTCGCCTTGTACGGCTTCAACCTCTCCGCCCTGCTGGGCGGCGCGGTGGAAGCCTCAGGCAACCCCAACCTCCTGAACCCGGGCCTGCAGTACGGCAAGACTGAAACCTCCAAGATCGACTTCATGTCCCTGGCCCTGGCCCTCGTGCTTGGCACCGCGGCCCTGCCCCACGTACTGATGCGCTTCTACACGGTTCCGACCGCCAAGGAAGCCCGCAAGTCCGTGGTCTGGGCCATCTGGCTGATCGGCCTCTTCTACCTGTTCACCCTGGTTCTGGGCTACGGTGCTGCGGCACTGGTTGGCGCTGAAACGATCAAGGGCGCCCCGGGCGGTGTCAACTCCGCCGCACCGCTGCTGGCGTTCCACCTCGGTGGGCCGCTGCTGCTCGGCTTCATCTCGGCGGTGGCGTTCGCCACCATCCTGGCCGTCGTCGCCGGCCTCACGATCACAGCGGCGGCATCGTTCGCCCACGATATCTATGCCAGCGTCATTGCCAAGGGCAAGGCCGACGCCGCCACCGAGGTCAAGGTGGCGCGGCGCACCGTGGTCGTCATCGGCGTGCTGGCCATTATCGGCGGCATTTTCGCCAACGGACAGAACGTGGCATTCCTGGTGGCCCTCGCCTTCGCGGTGGCGGCCTCGGCCAACCTGCCCACCATCCTGTACTCGCTGTACTGGCGCAAGTTCACCACCCAGGGCGCCATCTGGAGCATGTACGGCGGGCTCGGCTCGGCGATCATCCTAATCGCGCTGTCCCCGGTGGTCTCGGGTGCCGCGACGTCCATGGTCCCGGGTGCCAACTTTGCGATCTTCCCGCTCAGCAACCCCGGCATTGTCTCCATCCCGCTCGCGTTCTTCCTGGGCTGGCTCGGTTCGGTGCTGGATAAGAACGTGGAAGACATCACCAAGCAGGCCGAAATGGAAGTCCGATCCCTCACGGGTGTGGGCGCCGAAAAGGCCACCGACCACTAAGCACCAACCGCTGGTGATCCACACCGGCTGACAAACGGCAGGAGTCCCCGTGCAACCGCACGGGGGCTCCTGCCGTTTTGTCTGTCCGGAGTTTTCGTGTGCGGCGTTGCGCGCATGGCGTTCGCACGCGCCGTTCCGCGGCGGTACCGCCGTGGGAACCCTCAGCCCTCGGCGGAGCCGCGTTCCAGCAGCGGCTGGATCCGGAACGGGATCAGCTCACCCATGGCCAGGGCGGTGTCCGTGCGGTCCACTCCGTCGCAGGCCAGGATCTTGCCATTGATCCGGAACAGATCCTCGGCGTCGAGCGCTACCACCCGGAGCAGCAGGTCCGCCGAGCCGGTCAGGCCGTAGCCCTCCAGGATTTCCGGAATGCCGGCCAGTTCCACCGCCAGCGTGCCGAGCTTCTGCTGCTGGACGTGCACCGAGATGAAAGCCATCAGCGGGTAGCCCAGCGCGGCCGGATTGATGCGGCGCTCAAAGGACAGGAAGACGTGTTTCTTCTCCAGTTGGGCCATCCGGGCCTGCACGGTATTCCGCGACAAGCCCAGCTTCTGGGCCAGCGCCACCACGGTCCGGCGGGGGTCCCGGGCCATGGCCGAAAGCAGGCGGGTGTCGGTGCCATCCAGGGGTTGCATAATGCGCAAGATTAGCACGGCGCCGAAGCGCCAGACAGTGCAGAATGCTCAATTTTTTCGCAGGTGGTTGTACCCAATGGGCGTTGTGAGTAGGGTCACAACTATCCGGGGCAACGGCGCCCGGGCGGCCGGCGCGCACCGGGATCACGAGTCCCGCGGGCACCGGTCAGACGACGTCAGAAGGTGCGTACTACTGTGTTTACCGACGACGCGGGCCAGGGCGGCATTTCCGCCGGGGGCCCCGGGAACAGTGCAGAATCAAACAGGCGGACGGGCGGGGATCTCGTCCAGCTCATCACCCCCGGGGGTGAACGCGTAAGCCATCCCGAGTTCGATCCCTGGGTCCAGGACGTCAGTGACGAACAGCTTGGCGCGCTGTACGAAGACATGGTGGTCATCCGGCGGATCGATGCCGAGGCCACCGCCCTGCAGCGCCAGGGTGAACTCGCCCTCTGGCCGCCGCTGCTGGGCCAGGAGGCCTCCCAGATCGGATCGGCCCGGGCCCTGCGTGAGGACGACTTCGTCTTCCCCAGCTACCGCGACAACGGTGTGGCCTACTGCCGCGGGGTGAACCCCGAGGACATCGTCAAAGCCTGGCGGGGCAATGCACTGGCCGGCTGGGACCCCTACACGGTCAACGTCGCAACCCAGCAGATCATCATCGGCGCCCAGACCCTGCACGCCACCGGCTATGCCATGGGAATCCAGAACGACGGCGCCGACTCGGTCGCCGTGGCCTACTTCGGCGACGGCGCCACGAGCGAGGGCGACGTCAACGAGGCCCTGGTGTTCGCCGCCAGCTTCCAGTCCCCGGTCGTCTTCTTCTGCCAGAACAACCACTGGGCTATCTCCGAGCCCGTCCGGCTGCAGTCCCACATCCAGATCGCGGACCGCGCGGCAGGCTTCGGCATCCCCAGCATGCGGGTGGACGGCAACGACGTCCTGGCCGTGATGGCGGCAACCCGCATCGCCATCGACCGTGCCCGCCATGGCGGCGGCCCCACCTTCATCGAGTCCGTCACCTACCGGATGGGTCCGCACACCACGGCGGACGACCCCACCCGCTACCGCGACGCGAACGAACTCGAGGACTGGGCCGCCAAGGACCCGATCGCCCGGCTGAAATCCCTGCTGGAGCGCAAGGGACTGCTCACCGGCGAGCTCGAAACCGCCGTCGCCGCCAAAGCGGACGCCGTCGCCAAGGCACTGCGGGCCGGCACCATCAACATGCCCGAGCCGCAGCCGCTGGACATCTTCAAACACGTCTACAGCACGCCGCATTCCCCGCTGGACCGCCAGCAGGACCACTATTCCCGTTACCTGGCTTCCTTCGGCGATCCCGCAGAAGCCGCTACTGAAGAAGGTGCACGCTGATGACGCAGATGACCTTTGCCCGAGCCATCAATTCGGGCCTGCGCAAGTCCCTCGAAAACGATCCCAAGGTGATCCTCATGGGCGAGGACATCGGAGCCCTCGGCGGGGTCTTCCGCGTCACCGACGGCCTGCAGAAGGATTTCGGCAAGCACCGCGTTGTGGACACCCCGCTGGCCGAGTCCGGCATCATGGGCACCGCCGTGGGCCTGGCCTACCGCGGGTACCGCCCGGTGGTGGAGATCCAGTTCGACGGTTTCATCTACCCGGCGTTCGACCAGATCGTCAGCCAGGTCGCCAAGATGCACTACCGCACCCAGGGTGCGGTCAAGATGCCGATCACCATCCGAGTGCCCTTCGGCGGCGGCATCGGCTCCCCGGAACACCACTCCGAATCACCCGAGGCGTACTTCACGCACACCTCGGGCCTGCGCGTGGTTTCCGTGTCCAACCCGCAGGACGCCCACACCATGATCCAGCAGGCCATCGCCTCTGATGATCCGGTGCTCTACTTCGAACCCAAGCGCCGCTACCACGACAAGGGCGACGTGGACGAGACACTGGACCTCAGCGCCGCCCTCTCGATGGAGAAGGCACGCGTCGTCACCGAAGGCAAGGACGTGACGCTCGTGGCCTACGGTCCGCTCGTCAAGACGGCCAAGGACGCCGCGCTCGCCGCCGCCGACGAAGGCGTGTCGATCGAGGTCATCGACCTGCGCTCGCTCGCCCCGCTGGACTTCGCGACCCTGGAGGCCTCGGTCCGGAAGACCGGCCGGCTCGTCATCACCCATGAAGCCTCCCAGACGGGCGGCATCGGCGCCGAAGTGGCCGCCAGCATCACCGAACGCTGTTTCTACCACCTCGAGGCTGCCCCGGTCAGGGTCACCGGCTTCGACGTCCCCTACCCGTACTCAAAGCTTGAAATGCACCACCTCCCGGGCCTGGACAGGATCCTGGACGGCATCGACCGCGCACTGGGCCGCCCCAACTCCCTGAGCGGGCTGGAAGGATGAGCGCCACCATGATCAAGGAATTCAGGCTGCCGGACCTCGGTGAAGGTCTGACTGAATCGGAAATCGTCGCCTGGAAGGTCGCGGTGGGGGATACCGTCGCGCTCAACCAGATCATCGCGGAGGTGGAAACGGCCAAGGCCGTCGTCGAACTGCCCTCGCCGTTCGCCGGTGTGGTCGCTGCGCTGCACGAACAGCCCGGCACCGTCGTGGAGGTCGGCAAGCCGATCGTCTCCTTCGAAGTGGAAGGCGACGACGGCGGTCCCGCCGGCGGCTCCGGTCCCGCCGGAGGTGCCGGTGCAGACGCGCCCGCCAAACGTGAACCGAACCTCGTCGGCTACGGCGCCGTCCTGGAGACCTCCGGCCGCCCTGCCCGCCGCGCCCGCACCTTCGGCGAGCCCGGCGTCCCCGCGGCCGCGACGGTGCCGGTGGCCGAGCACGTCGACACCGCCCCGGTGGTTCCGGAGGCTGAGCCCGTTGCCGGCCCTGCGGTTCCGGAGGCGGGCCGCGTTGAGACCCTGGCTGCGGCCCACCCCGGGGACCGCCCGCGGTCCACACCGCCCGTGCGCAAGCTTGCCAAGGATCTCGGCGTCGACCTCGCCCTGGTCACCGGCACCGGGGAGTTCGGGCTCATCACCCGCGACGACGTCCGCAACTTTGTCGGCGGGGGAGACCTGCCGGTCGCACCCCGGGACCTGGCCGGTGTGTCCGCCCCGGGTCTGGCGCCGGCACCGGGCGGGCGGGAAACCCGGACGCCAATCAAGAGCGTGCGCAAGTTCACCGCCGCCGCCATGGTCTCCAGCGCGTTCACCGCACCGCACGTCACGGAGTTCCTCACCATAGACGTGACTCCGACCATGGAACTGCTGGCGAAGCTTAAGGCCAGCCGCGCCTTTGCCGGCTACAAGCTCACGCCGCTGACCCTTGTCTCCAAGGCCGTGCTCATCGCGCTGCGCAACCACCCGACGCTCAACACCCGCTGGGATGAAGCCAGGCAGGAGATCGTCCAGTACAACTACGTCAACCTGGGCATCGCGGCCGCCACCCCGCGCGGCCTGACCGTGCCGAACATCAAGGACGCCGACCGGATGTCCCTGCTGGAGCTCTCCACGGCGCTGACCGAACTGACCGACACGGCGCGCGCGGGCAAGACCGCTCCGGCCGGGCTCTCCGGGGGCACCATCTCCATCACGAACATCGGCGTCTTCGGCATCGATGCCGGCACGCCCATCCTGAACCCGGGCGAGGCAGCCATCCTGGCCCTCGGTGCTGTGCGGAAGATGCCCTGGGAGTACGGGGACGAGGTGGCGCTGCGCCAGGTCATGACGCTCAGCCTGTCCTTCGACCACCGCCTGGTCGACGGCGAGCAGGGCTCACGGTTCCTGCAGGACCTCGGCGCTATGCTGTCCGATCCGGGCATGGCCCTCGCCATGGTCTAGCGACCCCGGCTCACGGCTGCCGGCTGCCCCCTTTTCAGGGAGCAGCCGGCAGCCGTGTTTTGTGGCGGTTGTTCAGGGACGGGTTGTTCAGGGGCGGGGTTGTTCGGCGCGGGGGAGCCTGCTAGCGGCCCGGCTCGGAAACGGCCGGGGCCATCAGGGCCGCCAGGGCCATGCCCTGCAGCAGCGGACGGGCCCGCTTAACCGCAATCCGCCGCCCGTGGCTGCGCACCGAGTGCGGGGTGGAGTTGATCAGCCCGAAGGTGGCGTGGGCGCGCATCCGGAGCTCGGCGGCCTCGGTGCCGGGGTGCAGCCCGGCCAGGACCTCGACCCAGAGCTCCACATAGTTCCTCTGCAGCGTGCGGACCTCGGCCTGGTCCTCCTCGGCGAGATTGCTGAAGTCCTGGTCCTGCACCCGGATGACGTCGGGGTTGCTGAGCGCGAAGTCCACGTGGAATTCCACCAGCCGGTGCAGCGCAACAGCGGCGCCGTCGGAATCGGCGATCACGCGCCGGCCGCCGTCGAGCAGCTCCTGGCTGACGCTCAGCAGCAGCGCCCCCAGGACGGCCTGCTTGCCGGCGAAATGCCGGTAGACCGCCGGCCCGCTGACACCGGCGGCGGCGCCGAGGTCCTCCAGGGACACACGGTTGAACCCGTCGACGGCGAACAGGGCGGCCGCCGAGGACAACAGCGCCTGGCGGCGGTTCTCCTTGGCCTGGCTGCGCAGAGTCGTCGGCGGCGGGGGCGCTGTTGGCAGGGTCGCAGTAGGCAGGGCTGCTGCCGCAGGCTGGGTGCCGGTCTGGCCCGTCTCGCTGGGTTCACTCACCGGCAGATCCTTCGTTTCACCTATTTGGCGGCTTATGGGGCGCCGTGTTGGACATCACAGTTAATAGAGACTAACCTAAATCTCAGTTATGCGGGACTAACCGAAGTTGCTGGAACGGGCGCACTGCAGGCCCCCAGCATGAAGGCCGAGAACGGAAGCAGTCAATGGAGACAATCGCCAGCCAGGTGGACGCCACGAGCGCCGCCTTTGCCGCGAACCGCGAGGCCCAGCTTGGGCTGGCCCGCGAGCTGAAGGAACGACTCGCCACGGCCGCGCTCGGCGGGCCGGAGAAGTCCCGGGAACGCCACGTTGCCCGCGGCAAGCTCCTGCCCCGCGAACGCATCGACCAGCTGCTGGATGAGGGCAGCCCGTTCCTGGAAATCGCCCCGCTCGCGGCCAACGGCCTGTACAACGACGACTCGCCCGGCGCCGGTGTCATTGCCGGGATCGGCCTGGTCCACGGCCGCCAGGTCCTGGTCATTTCCAACGACGCCACGGTCAAGGGCGGCACCTACTACCCGCTGACGGTGAAGAAGCACCTCCGGGCGCAGGAAATCGCGCTGGAGAACCGGCTGCCCTGCATCTACCTCGTGGACTCCGGCGGGGCGTTCCTGCCCAAGCAGGACGAGGTCTTCCCGGACAAGGAGCACTTCGGCCGGATCTTCTTCAACCAGGCCAAGATGTCCGCGGCCCGGATCCCGCAGATCGCCTCGGTGATGGGTTCGTGCACCGCCGGCGGCGCCTACGTCCCCGCGATGAGCGATGAGACCGTGATCGTCCGCAACCAGGGCACCATCTTCCTGGGCGGCCCGCCGCTCGTGAAGGCCGCGATCGGCGAGATCGTCACGGCCGAGGAACTCGGCGGCGGCGATGTGCACGCCAAGATCTCCGG
>DATITT010000386.1:0-6577 GCA_035467435.1 Arthrobacter sp.
GTTGCCGGCGTGCTGCCGGAGGTAGGCAGACGGGGTTGCCGGCGTGCTGCCGGAGGTAGTCAGAGGGTTCCCCGCCCACGGCGTTGGCGGCCTCGGGGAAAAGCGGAAGGGTGCCGCCGTCAGCGGCTTCCGGGTCCTGCATCACCGTTGGATTCCGGACGGGCGCCGGGCCGGCCGGCGGGATCCTGGGCTCCGGGGTTCCCTGCCGCCGCCCCGGAGGTCCGGGGATCACCCCCGCCGGCGGCAGCCTCGGCAGCACCCGCACGTTCCTCCTCCACCTGGGCGCGGTAGCGGACGCGGCGGATGCGGCGGACCATGTCCACAATCAGCACCGCCGTGAGCACCACGATGAACGCGGTCAGGAGAAATCCCAGCAGGCCGGGAGTCACCTGGTCCTGGGACAGTCCCGGGCGCAGCGACGGCGTGGGGGTGGGTGCCGGCGCTGTTGCCAGGGTGATAAGCAAGGAATGCACGGTGAGGAACCTTCTGTGGGGCTGACTGGCGGCCAGACGGGCTGACCGCGGGGCTGCGCTGGATCTGTTTCCACGACGTCTTCTACACGTCATAGAAATGGCCTGTTGGGTCTATCTTAGCCCGGCGAAGAAGTCCTTCTCAGGCAAATCGGACGGGACCCTGGTCTGGATCAGCGAGTAATCCTCCCACGGCCAGACGCGGCGCTGCATCGCCGGTGAGACGGCGAAGAAAAAACCCTCCGGGTCCACCTGGGTGCGGTGAGACCGCAGTGCGTCATCGCGTGCTTCGAAGAAGTCCCCGCACTCGATCTGGGTGGTGGTCGGGTGGGTCGGCGCGGGCGGGGTGTGTCCCTCGGCGTCGGCTTCCAGCCAGGCAGCGAGCCGTTCGGCATAGGGCGAGCGGAGGCCCGATTCCTCCAGCGCGAAATGCAGGGCACGGAACCGTTCGGGGCTGAAAGCGCGGTCGTAGTAGAGCTTGCTCGGTGCCCAGGCCTCGCCGGTTCCGGGGTAGCGGGCCGGGTCCCCGGCGGCTTCGAAGGCCTCGACGGCGACGCGGTGCGCCATGATGTGGTCCGGGTGCGGGTACCCGCCGTTCTCGTCGTAGCTCAGGATGACCTGGGGCTTGAACTCGCGGACCAGCCGGACCAGCGGGGCGGCCGCCCGCTCCAGCGGCAAAGTGGCGAAGGAACCTGTTGGCAGTGGCGGCAGCGGATCGCCTTCGGGCAGCCCCGAATCGACGAAGCCCAGCCAGCGCTGGCGTACGCCCAGGACCTGGGCGGCGTGCTCCATCTCCAGCCGGCGTGCGCCGGCCATGTCGCGCTTGGGGTGCGGCTCGCCCTCCATTGCCGGATTCTGGATGTCCCCGCGGGAACCGTCGGTGCAGGTGGCCACCAGGACGTCGATGCCGGCCGCGGCGTACATGGCCATCGTGGCGGCGCCCTTGCTGGATTCATCGTCGGGATGAGCATGGACAGCCAACATCCGAAGCGGCGCTGACGGGCTGGTGGACGCTGTCATCGTGGGACGGCTCCTCTTTCATCTACAGGTATTTCATCGACAGGTACAGAACTTTGGGCAGGCGCAGCGGGCCGGATCGGCGGCGCGGAAAATACCCGCCCCAATCCACACTAAACTGGACTTGTGACTTCCAAGGATCAGCCTGCCGCGCCCGCGCCGGCACCTCCCAGCCTAGCCAATCGTTACGGCGGTCAAAAGCGGACGCTGAGCGGCAAAGCCAAACGCACCATCCTCGTCCTTGCCCTCGTGGCCGGAATGGCCTTTATGGCGTGGATCTCAACCTCGAACGCGACGGCGAGCGTCACCTTCAAGGACATCGGCTACAGCACCCCGGACGCCACCCTGGCGGAGATCGATTTCCAGGTCACCAAGGAACCGGCCACGGCCGCGAAGTGTTCCGTCAAAGCGCTCGATTCCAAGTTCGCCGTCGTCGGCTGGAAAGTCGTGGACATCCCGCCCAACGCCGCCGACGCCGGCTCCGACGGCGGGCGCACCACTGCCCACCGGGCGACAGTGCGCACCGAGTCCCTGGCCGTCTCCGGCGTCGTCGACAGCTGCTGGATCCCCGACGCCGGCAAGTAACGTCCCGGCACCATGGTGTGATCCACACCGCAGCCTTCTTTGGTATATCCACAGGATTGACTACAATGGATCAATACCTTTCCCCCGCTGAGCTGGTTGCTGAGTCCCAAAAGTGGCCACCGTGGCGGGGTCTTTGCTTGTTTGACCATGAAGGAGAAGTCCGTGTCTACCACCAACAGCGCAACTGCAGCTTGGCTTACCCAGGAAGCTTTTGACCGCCTGAAGGCAGAGCTGGACCACCTCTCCGGCCCCGGCCGGGCAGAAATCGTCCAGAAGATCGAGGCTGCGCGCCAGGAAGGCGACCTCAAGGAGAACGGCGGCTACCACGCGGCCAAAGAGGAGCAGGGCAAGATCGAGGCCCGCATCCGCCAGCTGACCGCGCTCCTCCGGGACGCCCACGTGGGCGAGTCCCCGGCCGACGACGGAATTGTCGAGGCCGGCATGCTCGTTGTGGCCAAGATCGCCGGCGACGAGGAAACCTTCCTGCTCGGCTCCCGGGAAATCGCCGGCGACTCGGATCTGGACGTCTTCAGCGAGAAGTCACCGCTGGGTGCTGCCATCGTCGGCCACAAGGAAGGCGACAAGCTCAGCTACACCGCCCCGAACGGCAAGGACATTCCGGTGGAGATCATGTCCGCCAAGCCGTACGCCGGATAACACCGGGCGCACCGCATCGCAGGAACGACGCCGGCCCTCCCCCATGCGGGAGGGCCGGCGTCGTCTTCTGCCCCGGCCTGCCGGCGCCGTCCTGCGTTACTGCTTGCTGCGCAGCGTTCCGGCCCGCGGCGCGCTCAGCAGCAGGGCTGCGAGCACTCCGCCGATGGCCCCGCCGAGGTGCGCCTGCCAGGACACGTAGCCTGCGACCGTGGGCAGGATGCCGAACAGGATCCCGCCGTACGTCAGGAACAGCACCACCGAGAGCAGGATCTGCCACCAGTTGCGGTTGAAGAAGCCGCGCACCAGCAGGAACGCGAAGAGGCCAAAGACCAGGCCGGATGCCCCCACCGTGATGCTGAAACCGCCGATCAGCCACACCACCACCCCCGAGACGAGCCAGCTCAGGGCCAGGGTGGTGAAGAACACCCGGCGCCCGGACAGCAGCACCAGGAAGCCGAAGATGATCAGCGGAAGTGTGTTGGAGAACAGGTGCGCCAGGTTGGCGTGGAGCAGCGGGAACGTCAGGATGTCCAGGATCCCGTCGGGGCTGCGCGGGCGCAGGCCGAACGTGCCGTTGAGCGAACGCAGCATGAGGGTATTGATGAGCTCGATGACGTACAGCACCAGCACGAACAATCCCACCACCAGCAGCCCCTTGCGGGCGCGTGCCGCCGTGGTGTTCCCGGCGCGCGGGCTGCCGTTACGGCTGGAGTCAAGCATCCCGGTCCCCTAGTGCACCACGATGGGCTGGAAGCCTTCGGCCCGGAGCGCCGCGAGGACCTTCTCGCAGTGTTCGTGGCCCTTGGTCTCCAGGTTCACGGTGATGGACACATCGCCCATGCTGATCGAGCCGCCCACCCGGGTGTGGTCCAGGCCCGTCACGTTGGCGTCGTTCTCGGCGATGATCCGGGCGATCGTGGCCAGCGAGCCGGGACGGTCGTCCAGCATCATCCGCACGGTCATGTACCGGCCCGCGGCCGAAAGGCCTCGCTGGATGACCTTGAGCATCAGCATCGGGTCGATGTTGCCGCCGGAAAGCACAACGGCGACGGTGCCCGGGTTCTCGATCTTGCCTTCCATCAGCGCGGCGACGCCCACCGCGCCGGCGGGCTCGACGACCATCTTGGCGCGCTCCAGCAGGAAGATGAGCGCCCGGGCCAGTGCGTCCTCGCTGACGGTGACAACGTCGTCGACGAGCTCCCGGATGATGCTGAAGGGCAGCTGGCCGGGACGGCCCACGGCGATGCCGTCGGCCATGGTGGACACGCGTTTGAGCGGCACAAGGGCGTCGGCTGCGAGCGAGGGCGGGTAGGCGGCGGCGTTTTCGGCCTGGACGCCGATGATCCGGATCTCCCGGCCCAGTTCCTTGGCCCTGGCCTTCACTGCCACGGCGACGCCGGCGAGCAGACCGCCGCCGCCAACGCCCATCAGGATGGTGTCGACGTTGGGGATCTGTTCCAGGATTTCCAGTCCGACGGTGCCCTGGCCGGCGACGACGTCGACGTCGTCGAAGGGGTGGACAAAGACGGCCCCGGTCTCGTCCGCGTAGCGTTTCGCCTCGGCGAGGGCCTCGTCGACGTTGTGGCCGTGCAGCACCACCTCGGCCCCGTGGCTGCGGGTCGCGGCGAGTTTCGGCAGGGCGACGCCCAGCGGCATGTAGATCCGGGCCTTGATGCCCAGGCTCTTGGCCGCGACAGCCACACCCTGGGCGTGGTTGCCGGCCGAGGCCGCCACAACGCCGCGTTTCTTCTCTTCGGGGGACAGCTTGGCCATCCGGACATAGGCGCCACGGACCTTGAAGGAACCGGCCCGCTGCAGGTTCTCGCACTTGAGGAAGACCTCGCCACCGACCAGGCTGCCCAGGGCACGGGAGGATTCAACCGGCGTCCGCGTGATAACCCCGTCGAGCAGCTTCTGCGCCTCCAGGACATTGTCCAGCGTGACGGGCAGGCTCTCAAGGGTGTTCACGAACTAGTCTCCTTTTTCCGGTCATTCTTCGGCGCAGTGTGGATCAGGGTGTGGATCCGGCACCGGTGCCCCGTCCGGCATCACTGCCGGGGGAACCGCTGCCGGGGTTGGCATCGTCGCTGCGGCCGGACGTTGAGCCCGGCAGGCGGGCGTCCCTTCCGGAGATGCCGGCACCTGGCGCAGGGGCTCTGACGTCCGGGCCCGCGGTCGCCAGCGCACTTTCATGTTCCCACGTTCTGCCGGCAATGTAGCGAATCGACGAGTTTGCTACGGCCAGGATGGGCACGGAGAACAGGGCTCCGGGAATTCCGGCGAGGTAGGAACCGGCGGCGACGGCCAGGATGACGGCGACCGGGTGCAGCTTCACGGCCTTGCCCATGATCAGCGGCTGGAGGATGTGGCTTTCCAGTTGCTGGACCAGCAGCACCACCCCCAGCATGATCAGGGCGTTTACCCACCCGTTGGCGACGAGGGCCAGCAGCACCGCGACAGCCCCGGTCACCAGGGCGCCGACGATCGGGATGAAGGAGCCGAGGAACACCAGCACCCCCAGCGGAAGCGCCAGGGGCACGCCGAGGATCGCCGCCCCCACCCCGATGCCGACCGCGTCCACGAAGGCGACGAGCATCTGGACCCGGACGTAGCTCACCATGGAGGACCAGCCCACCCGGCCGGCTCCGTCCGCCGCGGCGCGGGCCTTCCGGGGCAGCAGCCGCACGAGGAAGGACCAGATGCGGTCGCCTTCCAGCAGGAAGAAGATGACGATGAACAGCGCCAGGATCATGCCGGCGGCGAAGTGCCCGGCGGTGCTGCCGAAGGAAAGCGCACCACTGAGAATGCTGCTGCTGTTGTTCTGCAGCGCTTCGGTGCCCTCTCTCAGGTACTGGTCGATCTGCGCCGCGGTGAGGTGCAGGGGGCCGTCCGCGAGCCAGACCTGGATTTTCTGGATGCCGGCGAGCGCCTCGCTCCACAGCTCGGAGAAGCCGGCCACGAGCTGCCGTCCCACGAGGGCCAGGGCCCCGCCAACCAGGCCAATGAAGCCGAGGATGGTCATGGCGACGGCGAGCCCGTTGGGGATGCGGTTCCTCCTGAGCCAGTTCTTCACCGGTGACAGCAGCCCGGCCAGCAACGCGGCGACCAGCACGGGAATCAGCAGGAAGCTGACCTTACTGAGCAGCCACACGAGCGCGCCTGCCATAAGAAAGATGAGTCCGAGGCGCCAGGACCAGGACGCGGCGATCCGCACGCCGTACGGGATGTCCTGATCGAGTTCCCGGTCTGTGACGGCCCGCCCCGGGGCTGGCCCTGCTGCGGCGGTGTCGTCTCGCGGGGTGGCATCGTCAGCTGGCGTCATAGCCCCATGATTCACCAGCGCCGCCCGGATGTGAAACCGTCCACTTTCTCAGCGCTCAAGGGACGCGCTGATCCCCCAGGTCATGGCGAACCGCTCCCCCGGATCCAGCCAGCGGAGGCCGTCGCCGCTGTTGAAGGCGTTGGCCGGACCGGTCATCGGCTCGATGGCCACCGCCTTGGTGCGGCCCGGGAACTCAGTGGTGACAAAAACATGGACGTAGCCGCAGTTTTCGTCCTGCCAGAGGCTCACGCTCCGGCCGTCCGGTGCGCTCAGCGTGTGGCGGGCGATGCCGGCGTCGAACTCCAGGTCCGTGTAGGCGGAATCGAGGTCCAGGCCGGCCACGGGGCGCCCGGCGCGGAGGTCATAGTCGCCTCCCACCGGTTCCGTGCCGCGCGGGATCTTCCGCTCGTCGGTCACAAGCCTGGTGCCTGCGTGGACGGTGACCGTCAGCTCCTCGCTGGGCAGCTCTCCCAGCCGGAGGTAGGGGTGGGCGCCGAGGACGAACGGTGCCGCCTGCCGGGAGTCG
>DATITT010000387.1:0-4209 GCA_035467435.1 Arthrobacter sp.
CCCTGCGCGCCCTGCCCCTGCCGGGAGCGCCGATTCGCCCCGCATAGGCCGATTCCCTGAACCCGTCCGGGCCGGGTCCCGGTGTGCAACTAAACTGGACTGGATCCCGTCGCCGCCCACTGTAAAGGACAGATTGCACATGGCCATTTTGAATATCCGCATCATCGGGGATCCTGTGCTGCGCACAGTTGCCGATCCCGTGACGGAATTCGGGCCTGAGCTGGCGAAGCTTGTTGCCGACATGACCGAAACCATGGAGGACGTGGACGGGGCGGGCCTGGCCGCACCCCAGATCGGAGTCAGCCAGCGCGTCTTCACGTACCGTATCGGCGGCGTCGAGGGACACGTCATCAACCCCGTGCTGGAAAACAGTGACGACTTCCAGCCGGACGAAGTCGAGGGTTGCCTTTCGATCCCCGGCCTCGGCTTCCCTGTCCGCCGGCACCGGCACACCCGTGTCACCGGAGTCGACCTGCACGGCAACCCCGTCACGCTGGAGGGCGAAGGCATGCTGGCGCGAGCCTTCCAGCACGAAACCGACCACCTCGACGGCATCCTGTTCACGGACCGGCTGGAAGGTGAAGACCGGAAGACCGCGCTGCGCGCCATCCGGAACGCCAACTACGGCTCCATTACCGAGCGGACGACGGCGAAACGCGCCAGGACGGTCGGCACCAGCTTCGGTTCGGGCTCTGCAGGTTCGGACACTGCAGGTCCGGGCAGCGTCGGCTCCTTCGGTAACTCCCGGTGAGGGTTCTCTTCGCCGGAACGCCGGCCGTGGCCGTGCCGTCCCTGGACGCCCTCGTCGCGGCAGGGTTCGACGTCGTTGCCGTCCTCACCCGCCCGGACGCGCCGCTCGGACGCAAACGCGTGCTGACGCCGTCGCCCGTTGCTGCCCGCGCTGCGGAACTGGGCCTGAAGATCATCCACGCTTCCAAGGTCGACGCCGCGGTGACGGAGCAGATCGCCGCTGCCGCCCCCGACGTCGCCGCCATCGTGGCCTACGGCGGGCTCATTCCCCGGCCGGCCCTGGACGTTCCCCGGCATGGCTGGATCAACCTGCACTTCTCCCTGTTGCCGGCCTGGCGCGGCGCGGCACCCGTGCAGCGGTCCCTGATCGCCGGGGATGACGTCACCGGGGCCGTTACCTTCCTGCTGGAGGAAGGGCTGGACACCGGCCCGGTGTTCGGCACCCTGACCGAAGCCGTGCAACCCGATGACACCGCAGGGGCGCTGCTTGAGCGGCTGTCCCACAGCGGCGCCGTGCTGCTGACCCAAACGCTGTCCGCCGTCGACGCCGGCCAGGCCGCCGCGGTGCCGCAGCAGGGCGACGTCAGCCTCGCCCCCAAACTCACCCTCGAGGATGGCCGGCTGGACTGGCAGCAGCCCGCCCTCGCGATCGGACGGCGGGCCCGCGGGGTCACCCCTGAACCCGGTGCGTGGACCACCTTCGACGGCCAGCGGATCAAGCTGGAACCGGTGATTCTGCGGCCGGGCGATCCGGCGTTGAAACCGGGACACCTGGCCCTTGAGGGCAAGAGCGTGCTGGTGGGGACGGGCTCACACCCGGTGGAACTCACCCGGGTCCAGCCCTCGGGGAAGAAAATGATGACTGCGGCCGACTGGGCACGCGGACAGGCAACACTTGAAAGCGTGGTATTCGAATGAGCGAGTCCGGGACGAGCGGCAGCGGCCGCGGCAATGGCCCCCAGCGCGGCGGATCAGGCGGCCAGCGCGGCGCCGGCCAGAGCGGCCAAGGCGGACAGAGCGGACAGAGCGGCCGCGGCCGGGACGGCAGCCAGCGGAACGCCCAGGGACGGGAACGCAACCGTGGACCGCAGCGCGGCTTCACCGAGAACGCGCCGTCCCAGCGCACCCGCCGGGCGGATCCTGCCCGGCTCGTGGCCTTCGAAGTCCTGCGCGCCGTCGCCGCAGAGGACGCCTACGCCAACCTCGTGCTGCCCGCCCGGATCCGGCACCATGGCCTGGACAAGCGCGACGCCGGTTTCGCCACGGAGCTGAGCTACGGGGCACTGCGCGGCCAGGGCACCTATGACGCCATCCTGGCCCGCTGCGTGGACCGGCCGCTGGACCAGCTGGATCCGGCCGTCCTCGACGCGCTCCGGATCGGCGCCCACCAGTTGCTGGCCATGCGCGTCCCCGCCCATGCCGCCCTGGACCAGACCGTGGGCCTGGCCCGCGCCGTCATTGGTGCCGGGCCGTCGGCACTCATCAACGCTGTGCTGCGCAAGGTGTCCGCCCGCACGCTCGAGGAGTGGCTCGACCTCCTGCTCAGCGACGAGACGGACGAAACCAAAAAAGCCGCCATCCGCTACGCCCACCCCGAGTGGATTGTCCGGGCCCTCCGGCAGTCCCTGGTGGCCCACGGTCGCCCGGTCAGCGAAATCAGCGACCTCCTCGAAGCGGACAACGCCGCACCGGTGGTCAACCTCGTGGCACTGCCGGGGCTCGGCAGCCTGGATGAGGCCCTCGAAGGCGGTGCCACGCCCGGTGAACTCGTCGAAGGTTCGGCCCTGTCCAGCGGCGGAGACCTCGGCCGGCTGGCCTCCGTCCGCGAGGGCACCACCCGCGTCCAGGACGTCGGCTCCCAGCTCGTGGCCCGTGCCATGGCCGCCGTCGACCTTGGCAGCACCGGGACGGCAGGCCACCAAAGCCCCGGCACCGAACCGACAGCGGAACGATGGCTGGACATGTGCGCCGGCCCCGGCGGCAAGGCGGCCCTGCTCGGCGCCCTCGCCCGGGAGCAGGGCGCCACCCTGCTCGCCAACGAACCGGCACCGCACCGCGCCAAACTGGTCCGCCAGGCCCTCGCCGCCGTGCCGCACGAGGTCTGGCACGTGCGGACCGGCGACGGCCGCGAGGTGGGCACGGAAATGCCGGAGTCCTTTGACCGGGTGCTCGTCGACGCGCCCTGCACCGGACTCGGCGCCCTGCGCCGCCGCCCGGAATCCCGCTGGCGGCGGACGCCCAAGGACCTGACCGACCTCGGGCCGCTGCAGCGCGAGCTGCTCAAGTCCGCGCTGGCAGCCGTGAAGCCCGGGGGCGTGGTGGCCTACGTGACATGCTCACCCCACCCGGCGGAGACAACCGCCGTCGTGAGCGATGTGCTGCGCAAACGGGACGACCTTGAACTGCTCGACGCCGGCGCGGTGCTGGACAGTGTCAGCCTCACCGGCCACCTCGACGCCGGCCACGAGCTCACCGCCCAGCTCTGGCCGCATGTGCACCTGACGGACGCCATGTTCCTGGCGCTGATCCACAAAAAAGCCTGACCAACAGGGAATACTGGTGCACTGGAGCCCGCGCCTCCCACCGGACATCTCAGCAGAACGACAAGGAATTTCACATGGCCAAGTGCTGTATCAACCCGAGCATTCTCTCCGCCGACTTCGCCAACCTCGAAGTCGAACTGCGCAAGATCAGCACCGCGGATGCGGTGCACGTGGATGTCATGGACAACCACTTTGTCCCCAACCTCTCGCTGGGGTTGCCGGTGGTGGCGCGACTGCAGGAGGTCAGCCCGGTGCCGTTGGATGCCCACCTGATGATCGAGCACGCGGACCGCTGGGCTCCGGCCTACGCCGACGCGGGAATCGCCTCCGTGACGTTCCACGCCGAGGCATCGATTGCCCCGATCAAGCTCGCGCGGGAGCTTCGGGCCCGCGGGGCGAAGGCAGGGCTGGCGCTCCGGCCCGGCAGCGGTGTGGAACCTTTCCTGGACATGCTCGGTGAAATCGACGTGCTGCTGATCATGACCGTGGAACCGGGATTCGGCGGCCAGGAATTCCTGGACCTCACGCTGCCGAAGATCCGGCGGGCCCGCGCGGCGATAGATGCGTCCGGGCTGGACGTGGCGCTGCAGGTCGACGGCGGCATCACCGAGGACACCATCTGGCGTGCCGCGGACGCCGGCGCCAACGTCTTCGTGGCAGGGTCCGCCGTTTACGGTGCCGATGATCCTGCCGAGGCCATCAAACGGCTCCGCGCCGCCGGCCAGCGCTAGCCGCGCCGCCAGCGCCCGACCGCCGGTGCCCGTAATAACTGGGCAAAATGACGCAAGCCGTAACATCGTGCCGCCGGGAATAGCCAAAGCTACCCGGCGGTTGTGCCAGAATAGCAAGACACATACGTGCTCCGGGGTCGGTGTAAGTCCGAACCGGCGGTTATAGTCCGCGACCCGCGAGCCGG
>DATITT010000388.1:0-12908 GCA_035467435.1 Arthrobacter sp.
TCCATCGGGCCCATCGCCTGGTCCTACCCGACGGCGTTCCTCACCGGCACAGCAGCGGCTGCGGGCATCGGCCTCATCAACTCGCTGGGCAACCTGGGCGGCTTCGTGGCCCCGATCCTGCGGACCTCGGTCAACGAGATGACCGCCTCTGACACCGGAACCATGGGCGTCTACGCCCTGGGTGTGCTCCCGTTCGTGGCCGCGGCCATGATGTTCGCGACCAAGCGGTTCCAGAACAAGGCCGACGACCTGCTCGAGAAGTAGCGGTCGGTCCAGACCCCTCGCCTGGACCCAGTAGAAAGCACCAACAATGCAGCAGTTCCACCCCGGCCAGATCACCAGCGACAGCATCATGGTGGGCGTCAGCACCAAGATGTACCTGGGCTACCAGGACAGCTTGGAGTGGCTGGAGCAGCTGCGCCACGAAGTGGACACCCGTCCGGCCCTCGCGGCCGGGCGGGTTGTCCCGTTCGTGATTCCATCGTTTCCGCTCCTGCCGGCGGCCGCAGCGCTGCTGGCAGGTTCGCCCCTGCTGCTGGGTGCGCAGAACTGCGGCTGGGCGGACGGGCCGTGGACTGGGGAAGTGGCCCCGTCCATGCTCGCCGAGCTTGGAGTCAGTCTCGTCGAAATCGGGCACGCGGAACGCCGCCGGCATTTCGGCGAAGACGAAGCCATGATTGCCCGCAAAGTGAGGGCGGCGGCTGATGCCGGGCTGACGCCCCTGCTCTGTGTCGGAGACGTCGACGGCGGCAGTGCCGCCAGCGCCGCTGAATTTGTGTACCGCCAGATCCGGTCGGCCGTCGAGGGCGATTGGGAGCTCGCCGCCGGGCTCGTCATCGCCTACGAACCCGTTTGGGCCATCGGCGCGGCGGAGCCCGCAGGCGCCGGTTACGTGTCCGACGTCGTCCGGCGGCTCAGGAGCCACCTCGCCGCCCCGGGACTGGAGAGTCTTCCGGTTATCTACGGCGGCTCGGCCAAGCCAGGGCTCCTGCCAAGGCTCGACGGCGTCTCCGGCCTCTTCCTGGGCCGGTTCGCGCACAACCCCACGAACTTCGGCGCCGTGCTGGATGAGGCACTCCTGACGGATGAAGCACGTCAGCCGGCCGAGGGCGGAGCGGCGACGGACGCTGCCGGCACCGCCGCCGCAGTCGCGCGCCCGAACTAGGACCAGCTGTGACGTCCCGCGGCGGCCACTTTCACCGCTGGACATGCCCCGCGGTTGCTGTGAACACTGGGCAGAATGCCATTCTGTGCACTGTTCGTGTTGAGGAATGGGCATGTCCCGTGGGCGGGGGCATGAAGAATGGGCATGTCCCGTGGGTGCGGGGGCGAAGAATGGGCATGTCCCGTTTAGCTGGCTGCGACCGACCTCTGGCACAGCCCGATGAACCCGCCCAGCTGCTCCAGGCCCTCGGGGTGGGCGGGGAGGTAGTTGGTCAGCCCGGGCGCGCGGACCACGACGGCGCGCCACTGGCCGCGGGACACCGCCACATTGATCCGGTTGCGGGAGAGCAGGAATTCCATGCCGCGCGGAGCTTCGGCCACCGCGGAACATGCCATGGACACGATCACCACGGCGGCCTCCTGGCCCTGGAACTTGTCCACGGTTCCCACCCGGACGCCGGCCAGGGAAGCAGCGTCGAGCGCCCCGCGGATCACGTTGACCTGGGCGTTGTAGGCGGCGACCACCAGGATGTCCGCCACGTCCAGCGGCCGGGCGCCCTGTTCCGAGTGCCAGCCCAGCCCCAGATGGCGCCGCACCTGGCGGACGACCTCGGCGGCTTCCTCGGCGGACGACGTGACGTTGCCGCTGTGCTCCACCAGCACGGTTTCGATCCCGGCCGGAACTCCCTCCAGCAGCCGGAGGTCCGCCGCCGGAGCTGAGCGCAGCTTCCCCTCATAGGAGAGCTCGGAGACGGCGCGGCACAGCTCGGAAGTCATCCGCCACGAGTCGGCCAGGAAATAGCCCAGGTCCGGCGGCAGCGTGGCATGACCGGCGGAAATCCAGCCCAGAGCTGACTCGTCCACGGGCTCGGGGTGTGCGCCCTGGCTGACCTGCGGCAACTGCTGGGGATCACCGAGCAACAGCAGGCGGCTGCTGGCCTGCGCCACGGCCAGGGTATTAGCCAGCGAGAACTGCCCGGCCTCATCGATCACCAGCAGATCCAGCGACCCAGCAGGGACATTGGCGCCCGTCATGGTCCAGGCTGTCCCGCCGATGAGCGCCCCGCCCGGTGAGCCGAGCAGGCGTGCGACATCCTTCGCCGAGCGCTGCTCCCAGGGGAGCGGCTCCGCGTGTTTCACTTCCTTGGCGACCAGGGACGGATCCACGCCCGCCTTGGTCACAGCGGTCTTCAGCAGGTTCTCCACCACGGCATGGGACTGGCCGACGACGCCGACCTTCCACCCCCGGTCCACCAGCCGGGCAATGACATGCGATCCCACATGGGTCTTGCCTGTTCCGGGCGGCCCCTGGACGGCCAGATAGGAGTGGTCAAGGGCCAGCACGGCCGCCGTGATCGCTTCAACGAAGCGGTCCGGCCCGTCTCCGGGCTGCGGCAGTGAAGCTCCGGCGGCCAGCCTCGGCGGCAGGCGCCGGACAACGTCGAGTGCAGGATGGCGGGGGAGGGAGCCAGACCCCAGGCCAGTGGCCGCCGAGTCAGCGAGGACTGCAAGTGCCTCTTCCAGGCTCTTGGTGGCGAGGGGCTGGTCCTCCGTCAGTGCAATGGGCAGGTCGTTGTGGGGCGGAATCTTCCGGTGCAGCCGGTCGCGGATGATGACGGTGTCCTTGCCGTCCTCATGTCCCAACTCCAAGACCTCGGTGCCGAACCATCCGCTTCGTCCGGTTCCGTCCTTGCCGGTCCCCTCCAGCCCAGCGGGAAGCGGGCGCGCGTACATGCGGAACCATTTGCTGCCCTCGCGGAGGTCCGACCCGGGACTCACGGTCCCGGTCAGCTTGACCCGCCGCTCCGGAAGCTTGTTCCCCGACTGCTGCCAGTCGTCGAGAATCTCCGCGGATTCGACGATAAAAACATTCCGGTCCCGCTCGTGCGTGTCCGGACCACTCTCACACCGGTCGAAGTGCGCCCACCAGAACGACTTTCGCTCCCGGCGGTGGTAGCTCACAGCCGCGGCCAGCATGGCGACGGCCTTACGGTCGTCCTCGGACAGGCCGCTCCCCGGCTCAGCGAACTTCATCAGCGCCAGTTCGGCCGGCCCCAGCGCGGCATCGGCTCCCAGCGGGCCGACGCCGGCAGCGGCCGCCTCCATGCCGAGCGCCGCGGCGCCACTCGCTGCGGAGCCGGACCTGACGGAGCCTCCCGGCGCGCCGCCCGGCTTGATCCCGCGCTCCCGGGCCAGGCCCAGGAGCCAGTTCCGCAGCTCCAGCGTGGAGAGGCAGTCGTATTCGTTGTAGTCCGAGATCCCCGCGAGGATGGTGGCCGCTTCCTCAGCCCGGCCGTCGTCGCGTGCGTCGCAGTAGTGGGCATAGGCAACCACCGAGGCGCCGGCGTCTTTCACGTCGCCGGAGCGCAGATTCGTCCCCATGTAGAGCGGCTCGAGTTTCTTGATGCTGTAGGAATTCTCGGAGATCCGGATGCTGTTGCGGACCGTCTGGTAGAGGTCCACCAGGAGGCCCTGGCGCAGCCACTCGTCCACGGTGTCTTCGCCGGCCACGTGCATCACGGAGAGCTTCCGGAGCGCCGTCTTCTCATAGGCGGCGTAGTGGTAGACGTGCATGTCAGGGTGGTCCTGCCGGCGTTTTTCCACATAGTCGAGGAAATCGAGGAAGGCCTGCTTCTCCGCCTCCCGGCTGTGCGCCCAGAACGGCCGGAACACCCCCGGGTCGCCGGGGCCGGTCGGCGCCTCGACGACCCCGAACAGATATTCCAGTCCCCAGACTCCGGTGGCGCTTTCCTGCCACAGGGGATCACCCTCGAAGTCGAAGAAGATGTCGCCGGCGCTGGGCGGAGGGAGTTCGGCAAGTGTGTTTTCCGGAATCACCCCAAAGCGGATGGCGTGCTCTTCGCCGTCCTTGACGTACCGGACTTCCCCATCCGCCGGGCCGGTGCCACTCTGCATCCGGGCCTGCTCCTGCAGGCGCAGCAGCGAGGCATTCGGGTTGGCGAGAGCGGCTTCCGCGAACTCCCGGACCGTACGGATCCCTTCGGCATGGAGTGCCTTCCGCTGTGCCGAGTTCATCCGCGCCACGAGCAGCAGATCGTCGGTGGCCACGACACACTCCTGGCAGTAGTCGCAGCGGCCACAGGCGCTCAACCCGGGCGCGCCCCACTGCACGGTGCCGGGCTGCGCCAGATGGGACGAGGTCAATGCCAGGAAGCGGTCCCGCCGCTCGCGGAAGACCGGCAGGATCTCCGAAAGTTTGTGGTGGCTGCGGACGTAGTCGAAGCCACCGCCCGGGAGCGGGACCGTGGCGCCGAGGACCAGGGTCACAAGCGGGGACGGTGTTATTCCGGCCTTGAGCAGCTGATCGCCGTAGGCGGCAAGCTGGAGCAGCGCGGTCACCTTCGCGTGGCGGGCCAGTTTGGTGTCGAACACGGCGTAGCTGCCGTCGGCCTGGCGGACCAGGAAATCGGAGCGGCCATGGAACTGGCCGTCAAAGAAAGCGGCCTGGAACACCACGTCGGCGCCGGAGCGCAGGGCGTCGAGGGATTCCCGGTGCTTGGCCAGCAGGGTGGCGCGGTCCATGGTTTGTGCCGGCACGACGTCGTACACGCCGCGTCCGGAGGCCGGATCCCAGTGTCCGAACTCCTCGATGAAACCCTCGAGGACCTTGTGTTCGTGGAGGTCTCCCAGCACGGCTGCATGCTTGAGCATCTCATCGTCGTCGAAGGCAGCCTTGGGTGAACGGCCCAGCTTCTCGTCGAGTTCGCGCAGCAGCTGGTACTCACAGCCGGCGGCCGTGACGAGGTCGCTCGCGGAGAAGACCAGGTCCTGTGCGGTACCTGCTACTTCCGGTTCAAGAAAAAACACTGTGCCCCCGATGTTGTGGCGTTCTGTTCTTCAAGCTATCAAAGCCCTCTGACAATCAAGCAGGAACCAGAAACCGGAAACCAGGCAGGTACTGCTGGTTCCAGTCGCAGGTTCGGCGTAGGGTCTGAGGACCATGACCGAACAGCAACCCTACGAGTTGGTCCAGCGCTTCCCGCACTTCGAGCTGCGCCGCTACCCCGCGCACGTGGTGGCCGAAATACAGGTCAACGCGACGTTCGACAAAGCCGGGAATGCTGCCTTCCGGCACCTGTTCAACTACATCAGCGGCAGCAACAACGCCCGTCAGAAGCTGGCGATGACGGCCCCGGTCATCCAGGAGCCCGGTCCTTCGCAGAAGCTGGCGATGACCGCCCCGGTGCTTCAGAGTGGTCCGTTGCCGGGAAGCGGAGAAGCCGCTGATTTTGTGGGTGCCTTTGTGCTCCCCGCTGGCCTGACGGCGGAGACGGCCCCGGTCCCGGCGGACTCCCAGGTCAAGATCCGGACCATCCCCGGGTCCCTGGCGGCTGCTCTCCGGTTCTCGGGCAGCGGGTCGGCAGCTGCCTTTGAACGGCGCAACACTGGCCTCCAGTCGGCGCTGGTGCTGGCCGGGCTGACGGCCGTGGGGCCGCCACGATTCGCCCGCTTTGATCCGCCGTTCAAACCGTGGTTCCTGCGCCGCAACGAGGTTGTTCAGGACGTGCAGGAGCCTCTTCCACCGTCGGGCGAGCCGGGCCCCTGACCCGGGTAAGGCAAAATGGCAGGGTGACTCAACTCCCGCAGCGCCCTTCCCCGTCAGCCTCCAGCCCGTCTGTGAAGGCCCGGGTCCCGCAGGCCCAGGCCCCGCACACGCAGGAGTCAGGCATCGCCGCCCAGATCGCCGCCGAGCTCGGTGTGCAGGCCTGGCAGGTGAAGGCTGCCGTTGACCTGCTCGACGCCGGATCCACCGTGCCGTTCATCGCCCGGTACCGCAAGGAAGCCACCGGGACGCTCGACGACACCCAACTCCGTGAGCTGGACGAGCGGCTGCGCTACCTGCGTGAGCTGGAGGACCGCCGGCGGACCGTTCTGGAGGCGATCGCCGCGCAGGGTGCCCTGACTCCGGAGCTGCAGGCCGCCGTCGTCGGCGCCGACACGAAGTCGCGGCTGGAGGACATTTACCTGCCGTTCAAGACCAAGCGGCGGACCAAGGCGCAGATCGCCCGCGAGGCCGGGCTGGAGCCGCTCGCCGACGCCCTGCTGAAGCGGCCGGAGCTGGATCCGGACCGCGAAGCCGCCCGGTACCTCAACGCCGAGCATTCCATCGCCGACGCCGCCACGGCGCTCGCCGGCGCCCGCTCCATCCTGGTGGAGCGGGTCGCGCAGGACCCGGATCTGGCCGCCACGCTGCGGGAGCGGCTCTGGACCCAGGGCCGGATGGTGTCCCGCGTGAAGAAGGGCAAGGACGCCGAGGGGCAGAAGTTCAAGGACTATTTCGAGTTCTCCCAGCAACCGTCCGGGATGCCCTCGCACCGCGTCCTGGCGCTGCTGCGCGGCGAGAAGGACGGGGTGCTGGAGCTGGATCTCACGGAGGCTGAACCGAACGACGACGCCGCCCTGGCCGCCGCACGCGGCCGGTACGAAGCCGCCGTGGCCCGGTTCCTCGGGGTTGCCGACCGCGGCCGGCCCGCCGACGCGTGGCTGCTGCAGACCGCGCAGCTCGCCTGGCGCTCGCGGGTGCTGGCCCGGCTGACCGCAGACCTGCGGAGCCGGATGTTCGCCGCCGCCGAGGACGAGGCCGTCCGGGTCTTCGCCGCCAACCTCCGCGACGTCCTCCTCGCCGCGCCGGCCGGAAACCGCGCCACCCTGGGCCTGGACCCGGGACTGCGCACCGGCGTGAAGGTCGCGGTGGTGGACGGCACCGGCAAGGTGGTTGCGACGGACACGATCTACCCGCACGCCCCGGCCCGGAAATGGGACGAGGCGCTGCGGACGCTCGTGAACCTGGCGCGGAAACACAACGTTGAACTCGTGGCCATCGGCAACGGCACCGCGTCGCGGGAGACGGACAAACTCGCCGCGGACCTGCTCAAGCAGCTCACGGCGTCGAGCGCTGCCGACGGCGCCTCGACAGGCAAAGCCAAACCGCAGAAAATTGTGGTCTCCGAAGCCGGGGCCTCGGTGTATTCCGCCTCGGCGCTGGCCGCCGCGGAGCTGCCCGGCATGGATGTGTCGCTGCGGGGCGCCGTGTCCATCGCGCGGCGGCTGCAGGATCCGCTCGCGGAACTGGTCAAGATCGAGCCGAAGTCGATCGGCGTCGGGCAGTACCAGCACGACGTCACGGCCGCCAAGCTTGACCGCAGCCTCGACGCCGTCGTCGAGGACTGTGTGAACGCGGTGGGCGTGGACGTCAACACCGCCTCACCGGCGCTGCTGAGCCGGGTGGCCGGCGTCGGGCCGCTGCTGAGCGAGAACATTGTGGCGTACCGGAACGAGCATGGCCCGTTCAGCAAACGCAGCGAGCTGAAGAAGGTGCCCCGGCTCGGCGCCAAGGCGTTCGAACAATGCGCCGGCTTCCTTCGGATCACCGGGGGAGCGGAGCCGCTGGATGCCTCCAGTGTGCACCCGGAGGCGTACCCGGTGGCGCGGAAAATCAAAGCCGCGGGCGGGACGGGGCCGGTTGCGGGGAGCTACGCGGCCCTGAATCCGCAGGACTTCGTCGACGGGTCCTTCGGTTTGCCCACGGTGCAGGACATCATCGCTGAACTCGAGAAGCCCGGCCGTGACCCGCGTCCGGCCTTTGCGGCGGCGACGTTCTCGGAGGGCATTGAGAAGATCTCCGACCTCAGACCGGGGATGGTGCTGGAGGGGACTGTCACGAACGTGGCGGCGTTCGGCGCGTTTGTCGACGTCGGGGTGCACCAGGACGGCCTGGTGCACGTCTCCGCGCTGGCCAACCGTTTCGTCTCCGATCCGCGGGAAGTGGTCAAGTCCGGCCAGGTGGTGCGGGTCAAGGTACTGGAGGCCGATCCGGAACGGAAACGCATCTCCCTGACGCTGAGGCTCGACGACGAACCGGCCGTTTCGGGCGGACCTGCCTCCGGTGGACGGGCGGCCCCCCAGGCGGCTCCACGGGCGGCGACGCAGCCGGCGACGCAGCCGGCTCCCCGGTCGGCGACGCAGCCGTCCGGCAAACCGGCGACCGGGCGGAGGGCTCCCGACAGGCAGCCGCAGCGGCAGGCACAGCGGCAGGCGCCGGTTCCGGCGCCCGCCAACACAGCGATGGCCGAGGCGCTGCGGAAGGCGGGCCTCGGCAAGTAAACCAACCGTTCGTCGCGGATCTCCTACCGCTCGCCGCAGAACTAGTACGCTTGCTGTCGATCTGCACCATGATTGCTGGAGGCTTCGTCCCACATTGGGTCCTTCGCCTCTACGTTGGGACACCGACGTCTTCGACAAGCAATGGGAGCACTTATGGGCTGGCTGGACCGTGAACGAACGATCGCCCCACCGGGATTCAACCGGTGGCTGGTGCCGCCCGCAGCGCTCGCCGTGCACCTGTGCATCGGCCAGGCGTACGCGACGAGTGTCTACAAAACGGCGCTGGTGGAACACTTCGGCGCCAGCCTGACCGAGATCGGCGTGATCTTCTCGATCGCGATCGTGATGCTGGGCCTCTCCGCCGCCGTCATGGGCACGTGGGTGGATAAGAACGGCCCGCGCAAGGCGATGTTCACCTCGGCGGTGTTCTGGGCCAGCGGCTTCCTGATCGGCTCGCTCGGCATCTTCAGCGACCAGCTCTGGCTCGTCTACCTGGGCTACGGCTTTATCGGCGGCATCGGCCTGGGCATCGGCTACATCTCGCCGGTTTCCACCCTGATCAAATGGTTCCCCGACCGCCCGGGCCTCGCGACGGGTATGGCCATCATGGGCTTCGGCGGCGGTGCCCTGATCGCCAGCCCGGTCTCCACCGCGCTGCTGAAAATGTACGACCCCAACTCCGGTGCCCAGGGCTGGGTAGCCAGCGGCGACTCCGTCGGCAAGCTCTTCCTGACCCTCGCCGTTGTGTACCTCGCCTACATGATGTTCGGCGCCTTCACCATCAAGGTCCCGGCCGAGGGGTGGAAGCCGGCCGGCTTTGACCCGGCCAAGGTCAAGAGGGCCACCCTCGTCACTACCGACAACGTCTCCGCCAAGAACGCGGTCAAGACCAGGCAGTTCTGGCTCGTCTGGATCGTCCTGTTCTGCAACGTCACCGCCGGCATCGGCATCCTGGAGCAGGCCGCCCCGATGATCCAGGACTTCTTCCGCCAGTCCGACGGCGTGTCCCTGGTCAGCGCCGCCGTCGCCTCCGGCTTCGTGGGGCTGCTCTCGATCGGCAACATGTCCGGCCGCTTCGCCTGGTCCGCGACCTCGGACGTGACCGGCCGCAAGCGCATCTACATGATGTACCTCGGGGTCGGCGCCGTGCTCTACCTGGTGCTGGCACTGGCCGGCTCCACCAGCACCTTCCTTTTCGTGGCGCTCGCGTTCTTCATCATCTCCTTCTACGGCGGCGGCTTCGCGACCGTCCCGGCCTATCTGCGCGACCTCTTCGGCACCTTCCAGGTCGGGGCGATCCACGGCCGGCTCCTCACCGCGTGGTCCGCGGCCGGAATCGCCGGACCGCTCATCGTCAACGCATTCCTGGATGCCCAGGGCACGCCCGGCCAGCTGACCGCCGCGTCCTACCAGCCGGCGCTGCTGACCATGGTGGGGCTGCTGGTCATCGGCTTTGTGGCCAACCTGCTGGTCAAGCCGGTCGATGCCCGGTTCCACGAACCACGCCCGGACGCCGTCCGGCCCGAAGAACCCGCTTTGGAGGCCTGAAATGAGCACTGCACAGACACCGGTGAATCGATCCACCGGGAAACTGGTGGTCGCCTGGGCGCTGGTCGGAGTGCCCCTGGGGTACGGCGTGTACCAGACCCTGACCCGGGTGGCGTTCCTGTTTGGCTGACACCGCTGCAGGTTCCGTGGCAGCCGCACACGCCGTTTCCGCGGCGTTCACGCGCCCGGCTACGTTCACCACCCGTCCCACGCTGCAGGGCACTTTCGGGATGAGCGCCTCCACGCATTGGCTTGCGACGGCGGCTGCCCAGGCAGTGCTGGAACGCGGCGGGAACGCGTTCGATGCCGCGGCGGCGGGTGCCTTCGTGCTGCATGTTGTCGAGCCGCACCTGAACGGTCCCGGCGGGGACATGACCGGTGTCTTCGTCACCGCGGAGGAACCGGGCACACCGGTTGTCCTGATGGGCCAGGGCCCGGCCCCGGCCGGAGCTACCGTGGAGCACTACCTCGCCGAGGGCCTGGAACTCGTGCCGGGCTCGGGGGCGCTGGCCGCCGCGGTGCCTGCCGCCGTCGACGCCTGGCTCCTGCTGCTGCGCGACCACGGGACCTGGGAACTGGATGAGGTGCTGGCCTTCGCGATCGGCTATGCCCGCGACGGGCACCCGATGCTGGGCAGGGTCGGGATGACCATCGCGGCTGTGGCGGAGCTGTTCCAGACGCACTGGCCCACCTCGGCTGAACTCTGGATGCCCGGCGGACGGATCCCGGCCGAGGGGGAGCTGGTCAGGAATCCGGCCTACGCCCGGACCCTGCAGCGGCTCGTCGACGCCGGGACGGCCGGCCCCCGCGGGCATTCCCGCGAGGGCAGGATCGACGCGGCCCGCCGCGAATGGCGTGAGGGCTTCGTGGCCAAGGCCATGGTCGACTCCGTCCAGACCCCGCACCGGCATTCCTCCGGCACGGACCACCGGGGTGTCCTCACGCTGCCGGACCTCGAGGGGTTCGAGGCCGGCTACGAGCCGGCCGCCACCGTCGAGTTCCGGGGGCACACCATCGCCAAGACGGGACCGTGGGGGCAAGGCCCGGCGCTGCTTCAGACGCTAGCCCTCCTCGGAGGGTTCGACGACGAGTACCTCGACCCGTCCACCGAGCTCGGGGCCCACACCATCCTGGAGGCCCAGAAGCTGGCGCTCGCGGACCGGGAAGCGTACTACGGCGACACGGACGTGCCGCTGGACTACCTCCTGTCCGAGGAGTACTGCGCCGCCCGCCGGGCCCTGATCGGCGAGCGGGCCTCGCACGAATTCCGGCCCGGTTCGGTACCCGGGCGGGAGCCGTACCTGCCGCCGCTGCGCACCCACTACACGCCGCCGGCGCTCGAAGCCGTGGGTTCCGCCGGGCTCGGAGCGGGGGAGCCCACCGTGGCGCCGAGTGGGGAGACCCGCGGCGATACCTGCCACATCGACGTCGTCGACCGCTGGGGCAACATGGTCTCCGCCACGCCGTCCGGCGGCTGGCTGCAATCCTCACCCGCCATCCCCGAGCTGGGCTTCTGCCTCGGCACCCGGCTGCAGATGACCTGGCTGGAACCGGGCACACCGTCCACGCTGACGCCGGGCAAACGGCCGCGCACCACGCTCACGCCGACCCTCGTGCTGCGGGACGGCCAGGCCGTAACCGCGCTCGGTTCACCGGGCGGCGACCAGCAGGATCAATGGCAATTGCCGTACCTGCTGCGCACGATCGTCGGCGGCTACTCGCCGCAGCAGGCCATCGACGCCCCCACCTTCCATACGACGTCGATGCCCGGTTCGTTCTGGCCGCGCACCTGGGAGCCCGGCGGGGCCGTCGTCGAGGACCGGCTGGGCGAGGACGTCATCGCGGGACTCGAACGCCGCGGTCACGTCGTCATCCGGGCGGGCGGCTGGACGCTCGGCCGGCTCTCAGCGGTCGTGCGGGATCCGTCAACCGGCGTCCTGCAGGCGGCGGCCAACCCCCGCGGGGCGCAGGGGTACGCCGCGGGGCGTTAACGCGCGGCGTTGTGGGGTCCCCCTACGCCGTTTGCAGCCGTTCGCAGTATCGATTCTGAGGGCCTGGCCCTCGCCGGTCAGCCGGCCTTCACGAGCCGGTCCATGAAGCGGACCGACTCCGTGGCGATCTGCTGCTGCGCCTGTTCGCGGGAGATGCCCGGCACGCCGTCCCCGGGTTGCTCGCCGTAGTCTCCGAAGAATGCGTGCACGCCGCCTTCCACTGTTGCGTAGGTGGTGGTCGGCGGGAGCAGGGGCTTCGACGCTGCGATCTTGTCCGGGGTGGTGAGGCCGTCGTTTGAGCCGGAGATGGAGAACACCGAGAGGTCGCCGGAAGCCGCCAGGCTGTCCGCGGGGTACGAGGCAAACAGCAGGAGTCCGGAGACGTCGGGGTTCGACTTCGCGAAGGCGGACGCGCTCACGCCTCCCAGCGAGTGGCCACCCACAGCCCAGGAGGTGATCTCGGGATGCCGGTCCATGGCGCCACGTGCCTGGCCTGTGTGCAGAAGGGAGATGCCCATAGGCACCTTCAAAATGACCACCAGATAGCCCGCGGTCGCGAGCGGGCGCAGGATGTCCTGGTAGGCGCGCGCATCAACCCGCGCCCCTGGGTAGAAGACGAGGCCCGCAGTGGCTTTGCCTTCGGGGGCCAGGGTGATGGTGGTGGTGTCTTCAGTGGTGGTCGGGTTGGTGGCCCCGGTCGTCCCCATGGCCTGGCCGGCAGCAACCCCGGGCTGGTACGTAAACGGGTTGAGCCACGCCAGACCCGCGACCAGGCCCAAAACAACAATCCGGCCCGTGATGCCGCGGAGCAGTTGCCAGCGTGAGACCTTGCGCTGTGGCCGTTGGTGTTTAGTCAGGTTCTGGTGGCCGTGCGGGCCCCAGCGCTTAAGCAGAGTCGAGCGTTTGATCAGTGTGAACATCCAGAAGAGGCCCAGTACGACGGCGGCCCCCAGCAGGAGGGGCAGCGCGGGGTGCCCGCCGAGGACGGCGCTGTTGCCAAGCAACATCCAGAGCGGGACCACGATCAGCGCTAGAGCAGTGACGACGCCGCTCCAGTCCAGGACCGCGGACCTGAGGCGC